>DATGWN010000001.1:0-8212 GCA_035299465.1 Acidobacteriota bacterium
TTGTAAATCTCTTCATTTTCCGTGGCAAGAATTGTGGAATACGGAGCACGCCATTTGTACTGCTGTGAAGGAATTTTAATTTGGGCTGAAAACGCGTCCGCTTCAAGAGCAATCAATTCATCTTTTGCGGTCTGCGGGAGCGATGCATACAGCATGAGTAATTGACGAGTCTGTGGATGAATAAATGACTGCGAGAGGTACTCTATGACGTCAGCGTACACTTTCTTCGCATCTTTGGTCTTGAACGGGTGATTAATTTGCGGCGCTTGACCTTTGTGTAACGTGATGTCGTTTTGCTCGAGTATTCGGAGGATTTGCATAGAATCAATTGGTTCATCAGAGTCTTATAAACATTATAACCCTTGTTGTCTAGTGGCTCGTGGCGCTGCCGATCATTTTTTTCTCGTCCTGCATATACGTCGTATGCGTATGCATACATATTCATTAAATATCAAAAAAACTCTAAATACCAAATAAGTCATATGTGATTTCGTAAAATATGCATTTTTCAGTCTCACGGGGGAAAAAATGAAGAAAAAGAATGAAGATGACATGCGCGATGAGATGAACAAGGTACAAAAAAAACTTGATGCTCAGTTCGCAAAGGCCCGGGCTGGCCTTCAAAAATTTGAACTGCGTGCACGAAAATATGCGCAAAAGAACCCACGAAAGGCAGCAGCTATCGCCGTCGGTGTGGGAGCGGCAGTAGGAGCGGCATTGAGTACGCTTTGGAGACGTAAGCGGTAATCGTCACATTTTTTTAAAAAGTATATTATCGAGCAGATGAGACTAAAACCTCATTTGTGAAAGAATAAAACTAAACGGAAGGTGAAAAAAATGGCAGTAGCTTCAGCAGTCCTCTTAGGATTTGTAATCAGCCTTGTGATATCAGCGATTATCATCTATGTGGTTACAAAACTATTTGGAGAATCAGAAGGATTTGGAACAGCGTTTTTAGCGGCATTAATAGGTGCGCTCATCTACGGTGTGACGTTCTTCCTTGTAGGAAATGGAATGATTGCATCGCTTGTGGGAGGAATAGCCTGGCTCATAGCATTAGGAAGTCTGTATAAAATTGGATGGCTTCGCGCATTGCTCATAGCAGTGATTATTTGGGTGTTGTCCAGTTTCGTCAGTTATGTATTCCCGACAGTAGCGGGACCTCTCTAGAAATTTTTTCTTTTATCTTTTTCTTTTTAAATGGTAATAAAAAAAACGCAATTTTAACTATAAACTTTTAAGGTATAACTCCTATGCGAGAAGCGTATGAAGACTGACATTCGACAAGAACCCGCGGATGCAGATCAAATGGAAGCTATTGTCAATACTAACCTTGATGATGTAATTCCTCAGTTGGAAAAGCAAATCAAGACCGGCAAGATCCTCATTGTGTCGCATCCGACGCAACCTGTACTCAAAGCAGTCGTAGATTCACTTAGTGATACCTTCAAGCATGCTCCAAAAATAGTGGAGTATAAGGATGCGATATCATACTTGAAGAACACTCCTGCTGACGTCATAGTACTTCCTGCCACACTGCATGACACTATGGTCGCGCGATTACGTTCTGCCGCTCATATGTTCGACCCATCTATTGTTTTTGTTTCGTATACTCCGATTTCCAAGGCGCGCGTAGGATATGAACATATTCGACATGCATCGATTTCTCAAGACGATACTAAATCGCTGGTGGATATTGTTAAGCAAGCAGGGCATGAAGTACGCAAGAAGCGACGAATTAGGGAAGATGACCCAATCGCTAAAAATCTGCAAGGTTTCGTGAATGAAATCCGCACCCTCAAATCGCACATTTTTCGTCATGTCATTGAGCCAAAATTGCCGCTTGAACCCAGTGCAGGGATGTCAGCGGAGTTGGTGGAACCTATCGCTCGTCATTACGAACGTTATGCCCAAGTTGAAAGCGAGTTCACGGATGATTCGAAGGAAGGCATTAGACGGCTTCGATTTTTCAAAACGAACGTCACCGATCATGAAAACCAGACCGCGATACTTTGCGGTATAAAAAAATTATCTGACGAAGAATATAATGACTCTCTTGCGCTGCGAACGTATCTGCGTGAGCACTATCCCACAACATTGGCCAGACTGCCTACATGGTTTTTACGGGCACAAAACAATGGAGCAAACTATGTGGCATTTACACTCTTCAATTCTATTGATTTACGAGATTCGATATTGTATCTGTCCGGATCAAATTCCAAGAATAAGCAATGTGCGATAGACGCTATTTTGCATCAGAACCTTTCGACGCTTTCATGCTTACAACGACCACTCCCTGCGGATTCGATAGAAACAGCTGTGAGCGGTATAAAGAAGTATTATGTGCAAAAGACAATCTCCGCGTTGGATTCTATGCAAACTCACTCAATCCTGCCAAAACAACCCGGGCTGACTGCGCAAATTCTTGAGGCTTTTGACAATTATGATTGGCTGGATTCTGCAAAAGATATAGAAGTCGCGTTTTCCATACTCGCAGACAACAGTCCGAAGAATTCTGGTTTAGAATTTGCGAAAAAACCTAAATCGCCACGCCAATTGTGGGCTTATTTGAACGCGAATGCTGCGCATCACGCGGATCGACAAAAAGCCTTTCTGCAAAATATTGCCAACGCATATCGTATCTACGAAGCAGGATCGCATCCTGGACACCGATTTGAGGATGTCATGCACATTCTTGGCTGCGAAGGTATCACTCTCACGCCACATATGTACGCTAAACACCGAAATTATTTCGTATCTCAAGTCTTGAAAAAACTCAAACGCCCAGAGTTATCGGACACAATGCATGGTTCGCTAGTCGCTGCAGGACCAGGCCTAGGCGTTTACAAATGCATTCGAAAACAACACCTTATTACCACGCAATATCTGCCCAAAGTCCTCGCCAGATATCTTAATGCAGAAATCAGCGAGATAGAATTCCGTGCGAAAGTTCTTGAATACACTGACCGACGACAGAATTGGGCAACTAAAGCTTTATTCTTCGCTGAGCACTGGCATGCTACAAAGAACGGAGAGGCCTATTCGTTGGAAAAATCTGCAGACGGTGGACCGCCTCAAAATGCATATGACGTCGCACAACAGATTCTTGCAAAAGTTAACATAAAAAAAATAATAGATTTCATCAAGGAACGATATGTAGCGCCAAACTACATCCCGTTTCCAAAAAAGTAAAATTAATTTGCCGGCGGCAACGCGTACGGATAGCCTTCTTTAGACTCAATCGTCAATACAAACGAAGGATCCACAAGAGAGAATATCAGCGTATTCAACGACAAGAGATGATGATACATACGAGCGTCCTCAAGTGTGTCAAGTTTCTTGATTTTTGCGTTGAGCGTATCGAATATCTCATTTCTGTTCAATCGAATCTGCGAAATCTTTCTAAAGTCAGATTTGTAGAAATGCTCATAGAATAGTCGTAGCGATGCGTTGATCTTTGCATACAGACCTAACACAAGCGGGTTTAGCTTCAATGTCGCAGGTTTGTCTGCAAGCAGCTGGCAAATGTACTTATACTCGTCGGCAATGTTTTCAAGCGTCTCAAGAATATAATACAATGGGCCTTCATTTGAGTAGTCTTCTGCATCGTACGTGTTGATATAACATCGGCAATACGTCGTGAATTTATTGTTAGACTCCTCTAAAATCATGGTACTTTTGAGTTGCGAATATTTCTTTTCACAAATCATCTTGTACGTCTCTTCTGAGAGGGCTAACGTCACCAAGAACGATTGGCGCAACACCGTCTTGAATTCCTTTGTCAACTGCGTTATTCGCTTTATGATGCATTGCTTATCTGTTGCCTCGACGATTTCATACCCGATGGATTCCTTGCCCAGCGAGTGGCGGATCATGTCGAATTGCTCTTGCGACGAATACTTGATCGTCACTATGTCAATGCCTTTCTTGTACAAGGCATGGATATAACGCGTAGTCATGTCCTTGACTTCAGATGCGTCAAAGGACGCTGATCGCACGACGACGGGAATGTTCGATTCTTTTGCGTCGATTATTATAGAATTATTTATCTCCGTGACGAGTACGTCGTCACCTTTGTTCAAATTATTCTTTTTTATCCATTGTAAAGGAAGTGAAACGATATAAGATGATGGTCCGTGTTTGACGATCTTACGTTCTTTTTTTTCTTGTTGCATGGGTACCCCCGGATACTACTGTATGGCAGATGTAATATATATTTCTATGCTTTTATTCATATTTTTACGCCAGAGAGCATATAATGTTAGAAAATATACTCACTCCGTCAGAAATGGCACTTTTTCGACCAATTTGTATGTATTGCAACTTTTACGCCAGACTGATTTCTCGTGCAGACATGAACGAGCTTACAGTAGTATATGATTAGAAATATGCTTATATGCATATTAGTCATATAGGGCATCGTAAACTTTTAACAGCGCGCTTTATTCACCTGTCCTATTGATCCGAATGGGGTTTAAGGGTGACACACATGATACAGCACATACAAGAAAGGGGAGATGCTCGCGTTTTAGTTATTGCGCAGAACTCTTCGGTCGTTGATTCGTTGAAATCGGCTCTGCCACATGGTCTTGATTGTGTTTTCTCTACTTCAGCATTACATGCACTTGATATCATCGAAAT
The DNA here is from genome assembly GCA_035299465.1 of Acidobacteriota bacterium. Lineage (GTDB taxonomy): Archaea > Nanobdellota > Nanobdellia > Woesearchaeales > DATGWN01 > DATGWN01. The sequence goes on from DATGWN010000001.1 coordinate 4,642, forward strand.
GTGGAAGCCAAACGTCATATTCATACAAAATAGTGTCTCAGATATATTGCACGATGCAATTCAAGCACAGATGCGCTGCACAAAATTTATGCAGCATGTTCCCGTGATTGTTGTTGCCGAAAAAGAGAATATCTTTGAGAAGTATCGCTGGACTGAAGCAGCAACTGAATTCATGACGCTACCAGTCGACGAACATATCCTTGCACAGCGACTTATCCATGTATTGAGCGAAGCATAGTGCACAATCGTTAATTTATTCACACTAACGGCGTGCAACGCAGGCCGAAAAGAGAGGTAACAAAAATGGCAGAAGACGTATATGACGCAGATTATTTAGATGCGATGATGGACAACGACGAATTGACACCGGGCGAAGCTGGACTTATGCACTGGTACGATTACGACGCTGAAAAGTCATTCCAACAAGACGATATGTTGGCACGCATGGAAGAGGAAAACGAATATATGTAATTTAGATTACATACCATAGCTTACATGAAAAGACACACACAAACAATACCCAATGTTCTACGTAGTACACAAGTACTATTGTAGAACTAGGGATTCAACAACATCTCCTTAAGCCTACAATCAAAATTATGTAAATATTCACGATCTACTCATTCTAAAAAAGACAGTCAGCAATCAGAAAATCACCTGCGTCGTCCAGTAATTGATTTTTCACATATGCGCATTTTACGTTTTGATTAGTTTCAGACAACGTGAGAACGAATTCTTGATGCGATATGCTTGTGCATATTTTTTTACAAATTTCCAGTTTGGTTTGCTACTGTTTAAAGCATTATCTTTTCTGTCTCGTCGCTATTTGGATATTTCACACAAAATATAATCAATATACCAGACTGTAAAATCAGGCCGTACTTAGCTAGGGCATATGAGTATATACTGGCCGGCCATATAGGCCACAGGTATCTTTTAATCGTGTGCGTGACATATCATTATTCACGCGACAATGAAATATGATGCTGTGCATGCGTTCATGCAGCGCAGTATGGGGTGAAATAAAATGACATTTGCAAACAACAGATTAAGCACAAACGTGAGCGAGTACGACGATGTGTTTTGTGTAAAGGACGATTTATTTGAATTCGGCCCTATGGAGGCAATTCCTTCAATTAAGTACACCGTCGTCTGCATCGTGCTTCCGACGTATAATGAAGCGAAGAATATCAGACACATGCTCAATACTATATTCTCGACCAATCTACGACGGCAGTATGAATCAGAGCACATTGTGCTCAACGTCCTCGTGGTAGATGATAATTCACCAGATGGTACTGCGCAGATTGTTCGCGATTATCAAAAAATAAATCCGCAGGTCCATTTGCTCTTTCGCAAAGAAAAAGATGGATTGGGTGCGGCGTACATAGCAGGCATGCAACACGCAATGAAACTGCTCAATCCAGATATTATTTTTGAGATGGATGCAGATCACTCGCACGATCCAAAACATATCGTGGAAATGGTCCAAGAGATACAAAAAGGTTCAGATCTTGTCATCGGCTCTCGATACGTAACTGGTGGCTCAATACCGGACGATTGGGGTCTGAATAGAAAACTCATCAGCCAGGCGGCAAATCTGTACGTCAAAACACTGCTTGGAATAAAACAAGTCAAAGACTGCACGGGCGGCTATCGGGCGATTCGAACATCAAAATTGAAGGAAATCGACTTTGCGACGCTCAAAACGAAAGGCTATGCATTCCAAGTATCGCTCCTTGAAGAATTGAGACGACATGATGCAGTCATGTCAGAAGTTCCTATCCATTTCAAGAATCGCACCAAAGGCACAAGCAAGATGCGCCTCGCGGATATACTTGAAGAAGGAAAATTTGTTTTTTTGAAGAGTCTGGAAAATACATTTTATCCAAAGAAGAACAAAAAAGTGGCATTTCGATTGCTTCTCTTACAAAACAAAAACTAACGATTTATTGATTTTTCACATGTTTCGATTAGTTCGATTATATTCAACAGTTTGATACAACGGCAGACTTTCACGGGGGAAAGACCATATGTTAACTAAACTACACACTATATTCACACACGAAAAAGTACGACGCTTCTTTTCCTTCGCGATGGTGGGGGGATTTGGAGCAGTGCTCAATACTGCAGTATTATACGCTCTCACGCAATTTGCAAGTATTCACTATCTGGCTGCATCTGCTGTCGCAACGGAGCTTGCCATAATTTCCAATTTTTTTGGAAACAATTTTTTCACTTTCAGAACAGTCAATAGCGAAGAGCCTCTCCTTCGCAAGTTTCTCAAATTCCAACTCATTAGCGTAATCAGCCTTGCAGGCACTGCATTCATACTTTGGATGTTTGTAAATCTATTCGGACAGGAACTGCTGCTTGTTTGGAATGCGATAGCGATTTTGACAATTTTTGTCGCAAACTTTGTGCTCAACTCGATGTTCACATGGAAAATTCCTATGCACAGCACGGTTGATCGTATCGCCGTCAAAATTAGACAAGGAGTACGGCACACATTTCGCCGCAGCGCAATCACCATCTTTATATTAACTCTATGCATGATTTTTGCACTTGTCCTGGCTCACTCGGCACATTCTGAGCTTTTGGCACCTGATAAAAAACTAAAGCAGACATCAGATGCTTTGGGTGCGCTTTCAGATCAAACCGCTGATATGCCGAATACTTCGTCAAATGTGGACTCGACGTCAACGGACTCTGGAAACACGGACACTTCAAATAATCCGACAGCAGATGTTGTTATGACAAGTGACGCTACAGCGACCAACGAATCAAGCGCTGTAACTCAATTCGCTTCACGAATCCAAGCGGGTTCGTCGACATATGCGAACACTTCAAACACTACCGTCGTCGCTAATACATCGGCTCCATCTACACAGAGTAACATTATTGGAAATGCGAGTAATGTTGATTCTATTAATACAACTAATATCGCTAATACGACAAATAATACTAAAACAACTAATACAAAGAATACACTTATAGCGAATACTACGTCCAACGTCACAACTAACACCAGTACAAGCACAAGTAATTTGACGAGTGGTGCATCAATAGTAACAATTGGGTCGGCAAGCGTTACCACAACTAACGAGTCAACCAGTGCTTCAAGTACAAACGTACGCACGACCAACGTCGCAATAGTTGCGGCTGCAAATACGTCTAACACGTCGCAAGGAAATCAAACGAATCAAACCAATCAGACTACCCAATCGAATCAAACTATTACAGCTGCAGTCACAAATGTAACCGCGTCCAATGCAACGGTCACTAATACAACCAATACGACAAATACCACTAATGCCACAGCCGGAGGAATAGTCGCAGTATCGCAATTGGGCTATCATCCATCCTCAGTTAAGCAAGTTATATTCTATTCGGATGCGACAACAGGCACATTCCTTATCAAGAATACCGGAACCAATGCAATTCTGTTCACGGGCAACTTGACTAAGCCTAAAAATTATGCAGGTACTTTCGTGAACTGCCAAGGTAATATGCCTTGTCTAGCGGGAGATTTTACATCGTTCACGACGGCAGGTACATATTACATCGAAAT
>DATGWN010000002.1:0-13507 GCA_035299465.1 Acidobacteriota bacterium
ATCATCAGTACCTACTGGTGAACCTGCGCCTTTACATGACCATAAAACTGAACTTCCTGCAGATGGGAATGAAACGAAAGCAGGATTGACAGAACCTGCTGCACAAAGTGTGTCCGATCCAAAACTAGATGCACTGGCTGGATATGTTTTTCCATCAGCTGAGCCGCATGCACCGTTAGTAGTGGTGACCGCTTCTCGTGATGCAGAACATGATGCGTCTGCGCCGCCATTAGTTCCTTGGCAAATCCATGAACTGACTCCGCCAGCCGATGGGAATGGAACCGTGCCTGGAATTGATGCGCCATATGAACAGACTGTGTAGAATCCAAAGCTCGTGTCCGCAGCAGAAAAGAAACGCCCATTTGCGGAACCGCATTGTCCATTTTGAGCAGGAGGCGTGCCTGAACGTGATGTACTACAAGTCACTCCGAATCCAGTGTGCGCCAAAGAACAAATCCATGATTGACTTGCGCCAGGACTTGGGAATGGGACGACTGCGGGATTTGAAGTTCCGACAGCACAAAGTGAGTCACTGCCGAACCCAGTTGCAGAATATTGATAGATTTTACTTGCCGCAGTTCCACATACGCCGTCGTATCGTGACGAAGTGCAAGCGACTGCAGTGTGATTTGCATCTGAACAAGTCCAAGTTACTGTTGTCCCGGCATTAGGGAACGCGGGTGACGCTGGTGTCGGCGATCCGCCGTTGATGTCACAAAGAGTATCTGAGCCATAAGTAGTATCATAATAGTCATATGCTTTTGCCGCAGTACCGCAAGCGCCCGAGCCAGGACAAGCAATTGTACAGCTTGCATTTGTTGCCGGTTTAATCGCGCCTGCACATTGGATGTCTGCGACCGCAAGACCAGTTTCCGCGGACATACAAGATACAGTTCGCGTCATTGTTCCCGTCGGACATGAACCAGTGCATGCGCCAAATGGAGACGCTGACCAATAATAACAGTCGCTGTATGTCGCAGTTCCGTTGAGAACTCCTGCACTACACACTCTTGGTTCTTTAGTACATGCTGCTGCGTCAATACCTATATTATTGGGATAGAAGTAAACGGTTGCGCCGTTCGCTACTGTGATTCCGCCAGGTCCCGGGCATGTCAGTGGACTGCATGTCGCAGTTATTTCGTAGACGCCTGATCTGTCCATTTGCTGCGTTGTATTCCAGATGTGCTTGAACGATGCAGTATCATAGACTGCCGTTCCGCTAGCAATCGAAGTCGCAAATGGCCCTGTTCGTGAAATAGTAGCAGTGACTAAATCGCTCTGATAGTTAGATGATGAGATCGTGACTTGTGTGACTGTTTTGCCATATGTTGCGGCTGCACAATTTTGTTCCATGCCGTCGACAAAACATTGAACGCTGTCAACAGAACATGTCGCAAAAACGCCAGTCATGCATAAAACAAAAAGTACTAATCCGAGTACACAACGCATCTTCATGTTCCCTCGTTTTTCTTACAGATTGGTACTGTTAATTTCACTGGCTTATTGTCTTTTATGACAATGCGTTCGAAGATCAATAAAGTTTCACCGCGAGGACACTGGATTTGTGCAGTGATATTTCCGTAGTATGGCGTTGGAGTTCCTTCACATGATACGACGCTCCACGTTCTGTCTACGGAGATATATGTGACGTTCTTTGCAATACCGTCGAGTTCTGTTGCCACAGTTGTGTTGAAGAATGAACATCCGTTAATACCGTCACAAGCAGCGACACAATTATTTGGCGTCATAGAACTTGTGCAATCGCTATTACAAAATGCACTTGCGTTAGTAGTGAGTGTGATTGGAGGAGTTGTTTGACATGCGATACCTGCTACGCCTTGCAGAGATGAACACGATGTAGCTGTGAATGTGATTGAAGATGGGAATGCTGCAGTCGGATGTAAAGTCCATGTCGTTAAACACTGTGACGATGCGTTGATCCCGCGCAGGTCTGAATTGCAAAGCGCCACATTCTTTGAAATGATATTCAAATCAGAATCGTTTCTGCTGAGTGTCGTTGTAATTGCTCCGCAATCTCCGCCAGGACATTTGATTGAGAACGAAAGCGGAACATCGACGAATGATGAAATGAGATAAGTAGAATTGGTAGGATTATACGCTTGTCCCCCGACTGAAACCCATTCTGGAGCCAATGTGCCAAAACTCACAAACCATGAAACAGTGCTTGTTCCTGCGTACACGAGAGTAAAGCAGAGTGCCAAAGCAGCAATAATCAAAAGCACACGAGCTGATATTAAGCGCATGGGCCCTCCGCGTACACGCCGACATTTGCGACGTGAAGAGCAGTGCATTCATTAGGATATGTTTGATTATCAGTGCCGCACACAATTTTTCCGCCATGATTACAAACAATTGCTGCGCCACAGTCTCCATAATATAATATAGGGACTTTATTTTCTCGCGCTTTGCAACTAGAATCATACGTCACATTGTCTGCGCCGCAAACCTTAATCTCAAAAAGGCATTTTGGTTCAACAACAGGAGTATCGACAGGAGTGAGCGGTTCTTGCTTTATTGGGATGAATTTCACCGCAAGCGCCAAGACAAAAAGGATGATGAGCAGTGTCAGAGATATTTTTACGAAGCGATACATTTCGAATTCACCTTGTTCCTTTCGAAGAAGCGATTCTGAGTCTGCGCGTTTTTCGTGAGTATGATGGGTATGTGACGCGTGGTGATGCGAGTGCGGGGTATGTGTATGAGAAGTATGCGAAGATGTATGAGAAACCTCTTTCTGCCCCCTAACCATACGTGCTTTTTCCATTGAGGCGTTTATAAACGTTTTGTTAAAATGCGACAAAATTGAAGAACCGACAAACCATCGACGGGCAATCGACTCGACAACGAGTGGATAAAACTATATAAAACGACCTTCTATTCAGTCAAGTATGCAATCTATTCCGCAAGTGTCTTCTGAGCCGGTGATTAATGTCGCGGTAGATACACTTGTCAAACATAAACAGGCACTCATTTTCGTTGCCAGCAAGCGATCTGCGCAAAAAGCCGCCGCTGACATTTCAAAACATTCCGCTGACGTCATCACGCATAAAGACGAACTCAAGCAACTGTCTCAGACTATTTTGACTGCATTATCGCCGCCAACCGAGCAGTGCAAAAAGCTTGCGCATGCAATCGAGCGCGGCGTTGCGTTTCACCATAGTGGTCTGGCTCCAAGTCAGAGAACGGCAATCGAGCACGCGTTTCGTGCAGGAACTCTCAAGTTGATTGCATGTACGCCCACGCTGGCAGCAGGATTGGATATGCCTGCGTTTCGCTCAATTCTCAAGGATGTGAAACGATACAACGGAGCATTTGGTATGGATTACATTCCGGTGTTAGAGTATCAACAGATGGCAGGTCGCGCAGGAAGACCAGGAAAAGAAGATTTTGGCGAAGCCATTATGATTGCCTCCACGGAGCGAGAGAAATTAGCATTAATAGAGAAATTTATTTTCGGTGATGTCGAAGACATCTATTCTAAACTAGCAGTCGAACCCGTCCTTCGTATGTATGTCCTTTCACTTGTCGCAACCGGCTTATGCAGGACAAAATCAGAACTTGCAAAATTTTTCTCGCAGACGTTCTGGGCGCATCAGTACAAAGACCTCGAGCAACTGCAACGAATAATCGAGCGTGTCATTCGTCTTCTCATCTCATATGAATTCATCGAACAGGCGAAGACCGTAAAGAAACCTGATTCTGATTTCATGACGGCAGCAGATCTTTTCGAGCAACGCGATACTCCTTTGATTGCAACGCAGCTTGGGATGCGCGTGAGTCAATTATATCTTGATCCGCTCAGTGCAAATCACATCATCCAAGGTCTCAAGAAAGCCAACTTGACCGTTTTTGGCGTCGTGCATTTGTTGTGTCAAACGCTGGAAATGCGCCCGCAATTACCAATTAAGAAAGCAGAGCAAGAACTATTTAACACATTCCTGTTCAAACACGAATCAGAATTACTCTGCCCGCTTCCGACGTTTTACGACGTGGAATACGAAGATTTTTTCGCATCTCTAAAGACAACGGCGTATATGCTTGATTGGATTGAAGAATTTTCAGAACAATCGTTGTTCGAAAAATATGACATTCGTCCCGGCGATATAAATGCGAAAAACGAGATTATGGATTGGTTACTTTATTGTTCAGTGGAACTTTCCCAAGCGCTCAATCTCAAGCAGCACATCGGCTTTTTGACAAAACTACGAACTCGAGTGAGCTACGGCGCAAAAGAAGATTTGCTCATCTTACTGCAACTCAAAGGTATCGGTCGTGTACGATCGCGACAATTGGCAACTAATAATATCCGTACAATAAAAGACATTCAGAATGCGACGTTGGGAACACTTGCAGCGATTATCGGCCCTGCGATTGCCGCTGATATCAAACGACAAGTCGGTCAAAATCCCGACGAATTAAAGAAAGAAAAAACAAACACACTATTTTCTTATCACCACTCGTGATCTCGTGTGGCAATAAGCGGTTTGTCGCCGGATGCGACAACATAACCGTTGTGCTGTGCGCTCAGATACCATGCTGGAATGCCTGCGATTCTTGTCGCCGTTGCGAGATCTTCAAGAACACGCCGGACTTCATCTGGTTTCTTTTCCGAGATAAGATCGTCGCGAGTGAATTGATTGATTGTGACCATGCCATTCCAGTATTGCTTCATAGCTTTGAATGCGTCTGTGCCTGGCACATATCCGCCTTCCAATAATACTTGATCCCCGACTTTTCCGTTGAAAGTGATTTGCGTCGACGTTCCGTTCTTTTTGTATCGACCATCGGATGTAATGGCGCAGGATTGAGTAAAGCCAGGAACATGTAATGGGGCGTCAATATTTTGGACACGTTCATACGATCCCGTTGCGGCGCATTGGTTTTCAAAGAAGCTTTCGAGTATTTTTTTAGGATTGTGAAGAAGGACATAATAGTTATCCGCAATAGTTTCATCAGGTGTGTGATGGAGGGTGCGAAGATAGTCGTCAAGCGACATCGTTTGGAGTGGTTTTTTCTGTCTCATATACCTCTTTTCTGTATGTTTGAGTATTTAAATGTATCTAATTATTCATCACTATGAAGTAGTTAATAAATAACGGGCTTTTGAATCAAGCCAGAACATCGAATTTCTCAAACATTTGCCGTCGTCGAAACTTCAGCACAACATTTAAAAAGGGGGCTCAGTTTCACAGGCGTATTACGCCATGGGGCCATGGGGTAACCTGGCTAGCCTCTCTGGTTTGGGGCCAGAAGATCCCGGTTCAAATCCGGGTGGCCTCATTCGCAATAATCAATCAATATACAGGAGGAAACGATGGCAGAAAAAGTAATTGTCCCAAAGACTTCTGTTCGCTTTGGCACTCGATACGGTGCGCGAAACAGAAACAAAGTCGCACTAGTAGAATCACAGTATATTCATGCACAAAAGTGCAAATACTGTAACAAAGTAGCTGTAAAGCGAACTGCAGTAGGAATCTACGAATGTTCAAAGTGTGGTTCCAAGTTTACTGGACGAGCTTACACAGCAGAAAGCACCGCTCAACAAGATACTGTTGACGAAGAGTAAGGTAAACTATGTCAGACTACAAATGCTTCGCGTGCGAAAAAACAGTTTCTCAAGATTATCTTCGAAAGAAAATCCGATGCCCATACTGTGGTAGCAAGATTTTGTTCAAGACGAGAACTGTGACTACAAAAGTCAAAGCTCGATGAAGTATAAAGCCACGTTCTCCGTCTCGGACGCATCCAAAGAAATTCATACGATGCTCGTTGCCGAGGTTAACAGTGCATTAAACACTGAACGGGGGACGATTTCACTTACACATCAACGAGGAACGACAATCGTCACGGTTGACGCGCAGGACGCAACTGCCCTTCGCGCAATAACTAATGGCGTTTGTAAAATCCTCAGTGTCCATGAAAAAATGGAGTCACTATGAACGCACTCAAAGAATCGCAGAAAGCGGCATTAGAGCAAGAACGGCATTCTATACAAATGCAAATGCTTGAATGTCAGACTGCGCTCGACGAGTTGCAAAATACGACTCAGGCATACAAAGTTGTCGGTAATTTACTCATTGCAAAAGACAGCAAACAACTTCGCGCAGAAATCCAAGCGAAGCAAAAAGCTCTTGCTGCAGAATTATCCGCATTATCCGAGAAAGAGAAAAGTATAGGGTGATATTCATGTCCGAGGAATTTTCAGATATTATCGAAGCAATGAAAGAAATGGCATCAGACTCCACGGTGCCACAAAGCGTTCGAGTCAAATTAAACAAAATCGTTCAGTCCTTCAATGACAAAACTCAAGACAAGGCAATTCTCGCAAATAAAGTTCTCGATGAACTGGAAGCCATCTCCAACGACACAAACATTCCATCATACACGAGAACGCAGATCTGGAACCTTTCAAGTATGCTTGAATTGATTCATTGATTTTTTCTTATTTAATTGCACCGCACGTACCCAGTATTATACATAGTTACGACTCACGGTCTAGGCACGCGTGAATTCTTTATGATGCCACTAAAGGGTAGTAAAAAAGAGCAAATTATATAAAGTCAAACTACTCTAACCTCGTACATGACTGTTAAGAAACAAAGTCAATTCTTGACCAACGCTGCCATCGGCAGCATGTGCGGCTTAGGCCTCGCAGCAAGTGCGATGTATACGCACGGGCATTCGAGCGTATTTCGAGCACTTAAAGTCCCGCAGGGATTGTACGAGGCAATTGCTTCGACGCCTGCCATTCTTACCACGTATGCCGCAACTGTCATTCCTGCCTCATTAGCGGACGATTATCGCACATTCTGTAAACAAAGATATCAGGGCAAGAATGTAGACACTTCTTGTTTTGATTCCGTTGTAACTCATCCTGTTACTATCGCAACAGTAGCTGGCGCATTAGCGACGGCAGCAGCCCTCGGTTACGAACACGCAACCGCGGTAGACACAAATCAGATACCGCAAGTTCTCAAGTACGTCGCAGGCTATGCTGCGGGAATTCTCACCGCATTTACGTGCAACAATAAACTCAAACCTAAATCCATATAAAAGCAGGCTGCATCTCAACTCTGACCTGCAAAATGAAGAAACTTGACAATCGCAAGCCTACTGATTGCAGGTTTTTCATGCAATACGATATACTTACAATTTTACAAATGTCATTCTGATGAATTTTTTATCGCCAGTTTCTTCTTGCGCCGTTTCAACTGTTTTGAAGTAAAGTTGCGCAATCTTTGTGAATTCTTCTATAGTCCAAAATGAGAAGAATCGTTCGTCGCCGGTAGTGTCCGTAACCATCTTTTCGCCAGTTCCTTCTTTCAGTGTCACGTGCAGAACGCCGTGTGGTCGAAGAATGCGATGAAACGATTCTAAGACTGCCTTAATATGTTTTTTAGGTATGTGGAGCAATGACGACATTGCCCAAACACCGTCAAAAGACTCAGATGGAAACGTGATGTGCTCGATATCCATGTATCTTGCGTCAACACCTTTGGAACGTGCGTATGAAATAAATTTCTCAGAAATATCTATCGCAGTTACGAGCAGATTTCTTTTTTGGAATTCCAGCGCGAAGACGCCTGAACCACAACCTGCGTCAAGCACACTTTTACCCCTAAGTCGTTTGACGAAATGATCGAGCTCAGTCGTACTGCGTAACGAGAGTGGATTTGCAAATTTATCTATGAAGAATTGTGAGTGTGTGTCGTACGTTGTTTTTGTCTTTTCTTTGGCAGAGCGCACATCCATTTGCTTAAACCCGTCGTTTGAACATTTTTTCTAATTCTGATTTTGCAATACGAACAAAAATTGGTCTGCCGTGTGGACATGAGTACTTGTGATTAGCTGATGCGACTTGTCGGATGATTTGTTTTATCTTCTCGTCGCTCAACTCATCTCCTGCCTTGTCCGCGGCTCGACATGACATACGAATCATGACTGCATCGGCAACATCATCTATCTTTGATGTTTTACCCGCTACGATCTCATCAACTATGTCTGCAAATGTTTGTGACGACATTTGTTTATGGAATATTTTTGGCACACTTCGAAGCATGACTTGAGTCGGTCCAAATTCGTCTGCGTAAAAGCCCAATGAGAGTAACAGATTCTGATTTTGTTTGAACGCGAGCATTTGCGTCGGAGAAAGTGTTATCGTCATAGGTACTAGAAGCGCCTGTGTAGAAGATGCTGAATCTCCACGTGTCGCCTTTATGATTTCGTACAGATATCGTTCGTGTGCCGCATGAAAATCTATCAATACCATGCCGACTGCATCTTCGCAAAGCGCATACGTGCGATGCAGCAGTCCAAGGTACCGAAGCGTCGTCTGAGAATTTACTGGAATCTGCGGTGTTGATTTCACAAACGTTTCTTGAGTCGATGTTTTCACTACGACTGGTGCCGCGGGTGTGGGATCAGGCGTTGATTTCGTACTGGCTGTAGACACCGGAGATGTTGGCGTTGTGACTGATTGTGCGCTTACAGCGATATCTGGTGTCACAATTGGTTCATGCAGCGAAGCTTGGTATTGCATCGGCTGATACGTACGTACGAGTGGCGTTGTAGCAAAAGCCGACTCAATGGAGGAGGAAAGCAATGAAAGAACAGCTGATTCTGCTTCGAATTTGACGATGTCTTTGCTTGGGTGCACGTTTACGTCCACCGCACTTGGATCCGCAACAATGTGATAGACGCCCACAGGATATCGTCCGCCCATAAGCAACTGTCCGTAGCCTTCGACTACCGCAGCAATCAATTGTGGATTTTTAACGAATCTGCCGTTGAGAAAGAATGACATACCTGATTTATCCGACCGAGTATGTGCAGGATTGCTGGTGAAACCGCGCACCATCACACCGTCCGCGGACCCCTCGAATGAAACTAATTGTTTCGCAAGGTCCAGACCATATATTTGTGCAATCTTGCCTTTTTCGTCTGGAGTTGACGGCGATTGAATGACAGGTTTTCCATTATGAAGTAAAGTAATAGATGTCTGCGGTCTGCTCAAACAATAATGTGTTACCAAATCCACGATGAGAGATAATTCTGTCGTCTGTGATTTGAGAAATTTGAGTCTGGCAGGTACGAACTCGAAGAGGTTTTTGACCTGTACGTGCGTACCTGTTGGGCAGCCGATTGCAGTCAGAGTGCCGCTCGCTCCACCGCGAATAGTCAATTCATGTCCTTGGATTTGGATAGATGGCTTGGTTCGAATCGTGACCGTGCTGACTGCGCAAATACTCGCAAGTGCCTCGCCGCGAAATCCGAGCGTACGAATGGAAAATAGATCATTGAGCGATTTTATTTTACTTGTCGTGTGCGGTAGTGGGCACGCAAGTAAATCCTCTTTGGACATACCTACGCCATTGTCGATGACTTCGACTAATGATGTCCCTGCATTCTCTAACGATATTGTAATCTGTGTGGCACCTGCATCAAGAGAATTTTCCAGTAGTTCCTTGACGACACTCACTGGTCGTTCTACAACTTCGCCTGCTGCGATTTTTTCTACGATTTTTGGATCGAGTGCGTGAATGATCATGTTTATGGCTCAAATAATGTCTTTTGTTTAAGTTTGGAGAATAAAACTGTGTCGCTTGTCGGAGCAGGTCGCTTTTCCACCACAATTTTGTCGTGCATTTCGTCTTCCTCTTCTAACTGAAGTTGGATCTTATGTGCATGATCGATAACGTGCGCTGGAATGCCGGCAAGTTTTGCGACGTGAATACCATAACTTTTGTCTGTACCGCCACGAACGATTTTGCGCAAGAACGTAATCTCGCCATTCGCTTCCAGGACGGCTGTATGCATATTCACAACGCCTGGTATTTGCTCTAATTTTGTCAAAACGTGATAGTGAGTGGAGAATAATGTTTTTGCGCCGACTCGTTTCGCCAGATCGGAGGCGATTGCCCATGCAAGTGAGACACCATCGTACGTACTTGTACCTGACCCGACTTCGTCTAGCACGATAAAGCTATTTTTTGTCGCATTACGCAGAATGTTTGCAGCTTCCGTCATTTCTACCATGAACGTAGACTGACCTTTTCCAAGATCATCTGATGCTCCGACGCGAGTGAAGATACGATCGATAATGCTAATTCGCGCAGAGCTTGCAGGCACAAAGCAGCCGATGTGTGCAAGTAATATACACAATGCAACCTGACGCATATACGTCGACTTACCTGCCATGTTCGGACCAGTGATTATCATCATGTGTTCAGTAGTGCTCATCGAACAATCGTTCGGCACGAACGATGATTGAAGACGTTCAATGACTGGGTGTCGACTGTTTTCAAGAACGATATCAAAACCGTCGACCATCTGCGGAACGCAATAATTATTTTGTTGACTCACTTGGGCAAAGCATGCAAGACAGTCGAGTGTGGCGACTTTTTGTGCCGTGTCTTGGACGAGTGAAATATGCTTTTTGATGTGATCGCAAAGTTGGATGAACAAGGAGAATTCCATTTCGTTTATTTTCTCTTGTGCTCCTAATATCTTCGTTTCAAGTTGTGCAAGTTCCTCGGTGACGAATCGTTCTCCGTTAACGGTACTTTGTTTTCGGACATAATGTGCAGGGACTTTCTCCTTGAATCGGTTTGTGATTTCGATATAGTATCCAAACACTCGATTGTATCTGATTTTAAGACTCGTGATGCCTGTTTTTTCGATTTCTTCTTGTTCAATCTTAGCAAGGTATGCATGACCGTTAGTCGCGATCGCGTGCAACTCGTCAAGTGCTGGGAAAAAACCTTGCTTGATGAAACCGCCTTCCCGAATTGAGACAGGACACTCGTCTTTGAGGGCTTTGTCAATCTGCTCGACAATTGGCATGACGTCGCCAAAGCGGATATTTTTTTTAATGAGAGGTGCATCGATGGACGATGTCTCACACATTCGTGAAATCTCTGGAAGTATTGAGAGCGACTGTTTGAGTGAAACAACGTCGCGTGCGTTTGCCGCACCGTAGGAAATGCGAGACAACAATCGCTCAATGTCGCTCACATGCGACAATAGACCGCGAATATCCGTGAGTATAAGTGGCTGCAGTCTAAGATTCTCGACAGCCGCGTGTCTTTCAACGATCTTGTTCTTGTCTGTCAACGGATGTAACAACCAATTCTTGAGTAAACGTGCTCCCATGCTTGTCACAGTATGGTCGAGTACTGACAGCAAACTTCCTGATTTTTGCTGGTCTCGCACAGTCCGTAATAATTCTAGATTTCGTATTGTCGTGTTATCCAGCACCATGTAATCTGTCGTCTGATGCTTTTTGATGGTGTTGATGTATGAGAGCGAATTCTTCTGCGTTTCTTTTAGATATGACAACAAACCGCCGCTAGCGCATAATGCAAGTTCATGATCGATAAATCCAAATCCTCCAACATCTGCCACGCCAAAATGTGACTTGATGACTTCTGACGCCTTTGTGATCCAAAAAAAGTAATCTGCAACTTTATGGAAAAAGATTTTGTTTTGTGAAATATATCTCTCAATTGTTTCATTCGAAAACGAAGTAGCAACAATAATCTCGGATGGTGCAAAGCGCGCGATTTCCGTCAGAAGTGCATCACAATTTGCAAACTCGGTCGTGATAAACTCGCCTGTCGAGATATCTGCGCACGCAAAACCAAATGCATTCCCGTCGGCAAACAATGCGACGATATAATTGTTTGATTTATCCTGCAAAACGCTTTCTTCAATGACTGTGCCTGGCGTGATGACTCGTGTTACCGCTCGCTTGACGATGCCTTTCGCCAACTTTGGATCTTCAATCTGATCGCAGATTGCAATCTTGTGACCGGATTCGACCAGCTGCTTAAGATATTTGTCCAGCGCGTGATACGGGATGCCGGCTAATGGTGCTTTGGCCTCGTCTTTTCCGCGACTTGTGAGCGTTATGCCTAACACGGACGATACAATTTTTGCATCTTCATAGAAACACTCGTAGAAGTCTCCCATGCGAAACAAAATGATTGCATCAGGATATTGCTCTTTTACTTCAACAAATTGCCGCATGGCAGGCGTCAGTCGCATCCCCAAATTCCCCATGAAAGCGTACAAGAGTTTGGTTTAAAAGCTTTTCTTGTGTAGTCGTGAGAAACTGCGAAGAAGATTATTCGCGACATAGTAATTGGAGATAAACGGAGATAACCTGAGAAGACTTAGCAAATACTTAACGTAATAATAACGTAAAGTATTTATATGAGCGTTACTAACCACTAGCGTGATAAGGAAGAACAAGATTCCACGCTCATGAAAAACAATGCACCTGTAGAAATTCTCGCACCAGAACTGATGTCAGATTTGGCGCAGCGAGTATACCACCGACTACTCGACAGAAATCTCAATGTTTCGTACACGCCGATTGAACAAGTCCAATTTGCGAATTTGGAAATCAAACCGTACATAACAGAAACGATACGTGGCAAAGAAGTGTATTTGTTTGCCCCGATGCAAAGACCAACGCCAAACGACGCGCTCGTCAGTTTACTCTTGACATCTGATGCGCTCAAGCGAGCATCCATAACAAAAGCGACATTCGTTTTACCGATGTATTCGTACGCGCGCCAGGACAGAAAAGACAAACCACGAACGCCAATCTCAGCTAGAGCCGTCGCGGATTTGCTTAGTACAAACCATAAGCTTGAAAGAATCATAACGATGGATTTGCACGCCGCACAAATTCAGGGATTCTTTGATTTCCCAGTTGATAATTTGTACGGTTCTCTCGTTTTAGCAGAGCATGTGCGTCAGTACGCGCAACAAAAAGGTCTTGGCCTGTCAGACATTGTCGTGGCATCACCTGATCTTGGCGGCACAGAAAGAGCAGGTCTGTTCGCCGACATAATCTCGCCTGATGTGAAAGTTGCCCTATTTAGAAAAGAACGAGGCGACGCAGCAAACAGTATTGAGCGTCAGACATTTATCGGTGAAGATGTCAAAGGTAAGACTGTCCTTCTCATTGATGATATTATTTGCACAGCGGGATCTGTCATCAAAGGCGCAGATAAATTATACGAACTAGGTGCAAAAGAGGTGCTCATCTATGCGACGCATGGACTCTTCAGCCCAAAAGATGGAAAGGCTGCAGAAGAAAAACTTGCAGCATCAAACGCCAAAGTTGTCATTACAGAATCCATCCCTCGTACGCAAGAGTATCAAGACCAACATAAGTCTTGGTTAACGATGCTTCCTTTAGACGACATCATCGCCAGAGCAATTGAAGAATCGATAAAGATTGGCGGAAGTGTCAGCGACATTTTCCCAAAAAAACGTAAGAGATGACTATGAACAAAGACCTCAAGGAAGAAAAATTAAATCTTGCAGACTACGTCAAAGCAGTGCCTGATTTTCCAAAGCGGGGAATCATGTTTCGAGACATATCGCCATTGCTTGAATCACCGACTGCATTTAGACAGTGCATAGATGAAATGCATGTATTCTGGCAATCAGAAGGCTATGATAAGATTGTTGC
>DATGWN010000003.1:0-9189 GCA_035299465.1 Acidobacteriota bacterium
GATGCGTCAGCTAGTTCTCTGACTGCAACTTCATTATTTGGAAAACTTGCTTGCAATGTGCTTGCCAATTCACTCGCGTGTGATGTTGAGCCAGGATATTCGACCGTAATTGAGATTCCGCCTTTCAATGAAATGCCTTTATCGACAAAATCTCCCGTCGTTGCATAATGATATCCAATTTGCGCGAATGCAAGGATGAGAAGAAGCAGTGGAAAGACCAAAATCTTCTTGTAGTGTGCGTAATAGAAATCGTAGAGCGAGTCCGTTATACTTTTTTTCTTATCGGCCATTGTACACGTGAACAAGATGTTGTTTTATAAAAGTTATGAATTCAAGACATTTCTGCAGAAAACGCGCTTGTGGTGCGGCTCACGCGAGTTGATGATACTGAATTTTATGAAATCCACTAACACGTGAAACATAGTTTGCAGGAAAGGCTTTACTCAAGATACGGTACTTATGCACGGCGTCGTTATATTTTCTGCGGGCGTTGGAAATTTCGTTCTCTATCGTCTCAATATTTTGCACCTGTGTGCGAAGCTGTGCGTGAGTCTCGGCAAATTCAGGATTCGAGTCATCCGAGACATGCTCTTCTAGCACAGTATCCAGAGATTTTATTGCAGCAGAAAGTTCATTGTTCAATTCATTTTTTTCAAACACTGAGTGTGCATGATTGAGCGTTGCGCACACAGTTGTTACCCGCCGTGTCAAATTCGATTCATGCTTTACAAGTTGTGAAAATAATTGGAGTACAAGGGGCATTGCCTTTTGTTTTTCGTGCACAAATCGCTCCAGATTATTGGATTGGCGATGAATAATCGAACGATATATCTCAAATCTGCAATAGGCGACGATACAGTATGTGAATACTATTGTGATGGCAATCAGAAATAGAAGATGCAGATGACTGATGCTTGGTGCGCGCAGTAGCACTCCGTCACTTATTGAGGTACCAATAATAACACAGACTATAGCCAGCCAAATCACGAATACGGTTATTGCCAGAAATCGCCCCATAAAAAGTCTACTCGAGAATTTCTTTTAAAATGTTTGCCATTTCTGGTTTCGTTTATCTTTTCTTGAATTCAATAAACAATTGATCGACAAATAGTTCTGCGGTAGCCACAGGATATTCCAAGCCCCAATTGACGAGTACCGACGGAGTAACTTCGCCGAGCATTCCACAGTGTCTATTATTGACAATCACTTCTGCACATCGGCCTTTGATGAAAGAATTATGCTCAACTGCCTTGAACGTACATGTAAAACCCAAGACTGCAAACAATGCTTCAACAGATTGCTTTATGTCAGTAAACGTGACACCCTCTGAGCACAGAGAAATGCACACTTTGCAAACGTTCTTGGAACGGACATCAGCTGACTCATCACTCACAACGACGTCTCCTATTTCAAAAATTCGGATCGGGTGAGGAGCATCCTTGTTATTTGCCAAGACTTTGAGAGATTCCGGCAAGAGCCAGCTGCGCAGCATATTGATTGAACGTTCTGCTGTACTTCCTAAGTTTACTTGGTGCGTTGCTTGCACGCCCATTTTCTCAAACTGGTCGACTTTGTCAGTGACTGCGAGCGTCATGATTTCTTGCATATCTTGTCCGACTAGGTTCAGACGGATGTTATCGATGAATCGAGTCTGAGGGAGAATATGGCCAGTTGTTGCGACGGTTGGCACGCGAGGTTTGATATTGTTAATTCCTACAGCTCGCACGACGTCATCAATGATATCCACATCGTGCCAGATATCGCTTCTGAATGGCGCAACCTCTATCGTGACGGCAGTTGCTGATTTTGATTTGACTTTATGATGCATTTTCTCAAGCATCAATGCAAGCTGAGAGCTCGTTATATCAAGTCCTGTGACTTCGTTGACTTTCTTGACAGAGATTGAACGGGATTCGCTAGCGAGCTGGGGCGTGATATTCTTTTTTTTGCCGTAGTGCACTGTAACAGTATGTACTGTCGCACCCATGTCGATGAAAATGCAAGACAAAAGCGTGAGTATGTAGGCAAGAGGTTTTTGGTCAAATCCACTCACTTCAATAAAGACAGATTTGGTTTTTGTCGTGACGCGGCCACATTCCTCCGAATTAATTATTGGCGGCATGGACAAAACGACATCCTTACTGTCTGTGAATAAGGGATAGTGAGATTTTCCAGAAAGTAAATGCGCGTACGCTTTTCCTGCAGGGTGCTCAAGCAAAATTTGGCTTGCAGACATCTTAGAAGCACTGCCTAAAGGTCTAAAGGAAATATCTGCAGGACGCTTTGCACAGAATGTGATTGGCCATGTGATATGTTCCATCGGATAAATGCCGATTGCAGCTTTCTTACGCTGTTTTGCAAATGACGCGTGTAATTTTTCCTGGACGCCAATGATGTCTTTGAGCAAATCGTCGTTTAATTTCAGACCATCTACAACGGCGCACACAGTATAGGGACGAACTTGCGCGACAGAAGGATCTACATGAACATCGAATTTAGTTGATTTTTTTGTCTCGTACGCTCGCTGACCTGATTTCTTATGCAAGTACGCTTTGATGACACGAGCTAATCCTTGCGTGGACAATGCGTCAAGTCTGTCAGGCGTAACCTCCACTTTGAGTAAATCGCCATCCACACCGTCAACTTCAAAGCCAATTGTGAACAACAGGTCTTCAATCTCCTTCACAGTAAGTTTGTCTCCAATAGCTGCCTGCAAGGCTTTGTGTGAAATATCTATGCCAACCATATGTATGCTCGTTTGTGTTCGTGTCTTTCGTTTATGCTCGTTTTGGAATTTTATAGGATCGCAACCATTTGATGTCTGTCGTTGGACCGATTATGTCTTTGAGTTTGTTTTGTTCTAACATGATCATTGCAAGTCGTTCAAGGCCCATGCCCCACGCTATGACGGGAACTTTAATGCCGTATGGCGCAAGACTTTCTGGTCGGAAAATACCGGAGTTGATTAGTTCCATCCAAGCTTTGCGTCGTTCGTCGTAGTAGAATGCTTCAACCGAACTTTCCGTGTATGGATTGTATGTCGGTTTGAATTTGATGTTATGGAATCCTAACTTTGCATAGAATTCTTTGATGAAACCTAGCAAGTCCGCAAGCGTCAGTCCTTCTGCCATGACGAAACCTTCGACCTGGTGGAATTCAGGCAAATGCGTCGCATCGATGGCTTCGTTTCTAAATACTCGATCAATACAGAAGTACTTTGCAGGAGGTTTTAGATTTTGTTCACCGAACATTCTAAACGTCGTTGCAGTTGTGTGAGTTCGCAATATGAGTTGGCTTGCCAACTTAGGATCCCAAACGTAGCCGTATCCTTTTGATTGTGCGCCTTGCCCTGTTTGGTGTACTTGTGCAACTTTGTCTGTCAAAACCTTGTCCGGCAGATTCCCGGATTTATTGAGATAGAACGTATCTTGCACGTCTCTAGCAGGATGGTCTTGCGGAATCCACATCGAATCCATGCACCAAAAAGCTGTTTCGACCCATGGTCCTTTCATCTCGACAAAACCCATTTCAGTGAAGATGTCGCGCACGAGTTGAATGACTGCACTCATCGGGTGTATTCGGCCAGTCTGTACTTGAGGCACACGAGCATTTACATCAAAAGGTCTGAATTGTTTTCCTTTCCATTCTCCGGACTTGAGGATTGCAGGTGTGAGCGTGTTGATGACTTGATTAGTCGTGAGATCAGACTTTGCGACAGCGATGCCTAATTGCGTTATCTTGATCTGCAAAGACTGTTTTCTATCGATGATGACGATCTTATTACGTCGTTGCAATTGCTCAAGAATGTTCAGATCCTTTTGCGAGAATTCGGATTTTTTTCTTGGAAATACGCCATTGACGAATGCGTCGAATTCAGTCTTATGTTTTGCAGCTTCCTTACCTGATGCTGTAATCTTGACAAGTAGACCTTTGTTTGTCGTCGACGATTCTATGAATCCCTTTGATTTAAGCAGACCCATGCAGACTCCGACTTCTTGGCTGGACAAGTTACTTTGGCGCTGAATTTCTGGAAGTGAGAATTCTTCGCCGCTTGCAACAGTCTTTAGGAATTGTGTTTCGGGAAATCCGGACTCAGCATATTTTTTACCGTTGATATCTAGATCGACGATTTCGAATTTGTCATATGAAAGAGATACAAGTTCTTTGTTTGAAAGCCATTGCAGCGCACGTGAAACGCGTACTTCGTCCAGCTTTGTGCTTGATTGAATTTGGGAAAGATCAGTTGTCTTGAGCAATACTGGCAGTACTAGACGTTCGTATTCGTGCAACATAGGCACAATGGTCTGAATCTGCGCGGAGTAATCTGTTGACATGTATGTTATTATTGGGAAGCCTTGCATTTTTAAACATTTGGGCTCGGGGCAAAAGCCCGACCCTCGTGAGTAGCACCCGTGACGACTTGCGACCGTGATACACCGCACACTTTATAAATTGCCCAACGACACACTTTCTATGACACAACCTTCAAAACCTACGCATCCAGCGTCGGCTAAAACCGATTCTTCTGCACCTACAAAAACCGTTGACAAAACTGCAAATCCAACTGCTCTTCCTCCCGTATTGACTGTGGATGATATCGCTACTTTTTGCAAACGCAAAGGTATCATATTTCCATCATCGGAAATTTACGGTGGCATGACCGGATTCTTCGACTACGGTCCAATTGGTGTCGAACTCAAGAACAACGTGAAAGGAGCATGGTGGAAATTCTTCGTGCAATCACGAGACGATATTGTGGGTATTGACGGTTCTATCATCACAAATCCAAAAGTTTGGAAAGCATCTGGCCACGTCGACAATTTTGTAGACGTATTGGTCGAAGACGTGAAGACTGGCGAGCGCTTTCGCGCAGACCATTATGTCGAAGAAAAACTTGGCATCAGCGCCGATGGCCTTTCGATTGACAAACTCCACGAACTGATTGTTTCAAACAAACTCAAATCACCAAAAGGAAACGATCTTTCCAAGCCTGTAAAATTCAATTTAATGTTCCAAACATACGTCGGTCCAAAAATCTCTGAAGAAAATATTGCATACTTGCGAGCAGAGACGGCGCAACATATGTTCGTACAGTTCAAAAACGTATTTGAAACTGCTCGAGGAAAATTGCCACTCGGTATTGCACAAGTCGGTCGATCCTTCCGAAACGAAATTGCGCCAAGAAATTTCATCTTCCGTTGCCGAGAATTCGAACAGATGGAAATCGAATATTTCGTCCACCCTGATAAGTACGAAGGCGAATGTCCTTACATTGGTGAAGTCCTTGATGTTGAAGTTTCGTTATACACAAGAGACTGCCATGCCGACAAAAAAGATGCAGTTTACACTACAATCCGAGATGCCTTAGATAAGAAAATGATTGGCACTCAGTGGCACGCGTATTTCATCGGCTTGGCTCAAAAATTCTTTTTAGAACTTGGCGTCAAACCCGAGCACATGCGATTTAGACAACATTTGCTAGAAGAACTCTCGCACTACTCTAAAGACACATGGGATCTTGAATATCAATTCCCGTGGGGATTCAAAGAACTCTGGGGTATCGCAGACAGAGGTCAATACGATTTGACACAGCATTCCACTCACGCAGGTAAAGAAATGACAGTGTTCGACCAGGAAACAAACAAACACGTCGTACCACGAGTCATAGAGCCGGCGCTTGGATTGGATAGAACTGTCCTTGTATTCTTGTGCGAATCTCTCAGATATGATGAAGCTCGCGGTAACAACCTATTGTCTTTACATCCACGGCTTGCACCAGTTAAATTTGGTGTCTTCCCACTTATGAAGAAAGACGGTTTGTTCGAAATCGCTATGGAAATCCATAAAAAATTACAGGCAGATGTCATCAGCCAATTTGACGCAGCAGGTTCCGTTGGAAAGAGATATGCACGAATGGATGAAATCGGTACGCCGTTTTGCATAACCGTCGACTATCAATCCAAAGAAGATCATACTGTCACGGTTCGTGACCGAGATTCGATGGAACAAAAGCGCGTGCTCATCGAGAAACTCTTATTGCTTGCACCACAACTTGCTGCCGGTAAATTGACGTTCGCCGAACTATAAATTTTTTATTTTTAACAAAAAGAGGAATTATATGCATTCAGAACATGCGCATGGGCCGCACGCACAGGGATTTCTAAAAAGATTGGGTTTTGTGCACCACGTCTTATTCTTTCGATCACTGGAAGTTTCGCTGACTGGAATTTTTAGTTCAATCATCATGCTCAAGAACGGTCTGCCGTTCATCTACATACTATTCTTTTTCATCGGTTTACAATTATTCACATTGCCGCTCATCAGTTTGTGTTTGCTTGCAATTAGAAAAATCGGAATGGAACGATCAATTATCTTATCTTCCGCGCCGACGATTGTTTTCTACGCATTCTTAGCTCACCCAATCAATGAGTTATGGTGGGTCGCTACTATGGCTTTGCTCACGTCTCTGTCAGGTTTGTTTTTCTGGCTCCCATTTCATATGTGCTTCACGCAGCATTTGCCAAAAAAACATACATCTGCGCATTTTGGATGGTTTGAAGGTCTGCAAATTATCGGCGGAACTATCGGACCGCTCATCGGCGGACTATGTCTGACATTTTTTGATTCAAAATATCTGCTCGTGCTTGCGGCTCTTCTTGCGGCAATCTCAACGTTTCCACTGTTCAAACAAAATCCAACGAAATTCACAGGTCTTTCTATTCGGTTTGAGCGAAGCTGGACAAACCTTGCATTCTTCTGCGAAGGCTTGGCTCGCGGAGCACTTGCCTTCATCTGGCCGATATTCCTCTTCATTTTGGGTATCAGCGTATTAGGTTTAGGTATTGTTTATTTTTGCGCACGGATCTTCACAGCATCACTTTCAATACTTCTCTCAGATATGTTTGATTTGCGGCACCGACATACACTTAAGACGATGAGTTGGGCTAATTCTGCGCTCTTTAGTGTGCGAGCATTCTTTTTGTCGCCGGCAATCGTAGCATTTACGACAATCCTTGGCGAACTCTTCTTCACGTTGCTTAACGTGCCGTTCACTCAGCGTTGGATGGAACTTTCCAGACATGTCGGTAAACAAATCATCGTCGATCGAGAACTGTGGGTTGGTATCGGCCGTGCATCTCTGCTTCTATTGGTGTTATTCAATTTAGTTCTCTTTGGCACAGTGGTTGCGTGCATCATGGGCCTTGTCGTCGGCAGTATATCTATGCTTGGACTCGTCTTTATTGAAAGAGATATGGCTTAGCGAGATTACTTTAGAAATGGAAAATAAATAGAATATTTTCATCTGCGAATTGATTTATCGGTGGGCGAACCAAAAGACGAGTGAACCATCATTTTTCTTCTCGTCAAGTCGTGCGAATCCGAATCGTTCAAACTGCACAATGTCATCGACTTTATGCTTCGCGACGTGATACTCTGCAATTCCGATTTTCACAGAATTATCAGGCATGAGCATTTGGATGCCCATGTGTTGCGATGGGTCCTTAGGTAGCCAATGTATGATTATCTTGTGACCCTTGTGATTCTTATACTCGTCGTAACCTTCCGAAGCGTAGAGGAAATCATCTCCTTTCTTAATTACGTTACAAAAGTCCATCAGACGAACCATCGTGCCTTCTTTGACGTTTGCAAGATCATCTTTTTCGATGAGAACTTCGGTATTCACGTCAAACAATCGCCCGCCCGCTTGCCGATCCTGCGGGTGCAGTGCAAGCTCAATCTTGTCGGTGCTTTGCGGCAAATTGTTGATAGAGATTTGTTGCGGATCGAACAACACATAGTGTCTGTGCGCGATCGGATCGATAATTTCTTTGTTGAATGCGTCAAGTGTCTTGAAGAAATCTTCTGCACTGATAGTCTTGTCGACTGGAGATAGACCTACGGCTGCGCTAAATTTAAGGAACGAACCTGGCTGGTATCCTCGTCGGCGCATCGGACCCAAAAATGGTAGTCGAATGTCGTCCCACCCAGTATATTTGCCTTGGGCAATTGCTTCCATGGTTTTTGTCTTTGAAAGCTCAAGACCTTCAATATTATAGCGACCAGTAAAATAACACATCGGCGGTTTCTTTCCGATTGCGTTGTACATCATTTCCTGACGCTTGGAATTATCCAAATGATCTTTTGCGCGAATGATATGAGTCATGCCCATTTCTACGTCGTCAACAAAAACAGAGAGATTCATCAATGGCCACACGCGATATTTTGTACCGACTTTACTGTGCGCACTGTCATTGATTCGCATAAGTGGGAAGTCGCGCATTGCAGGGTTTGGATGCTTCATATCAGACTTGAATCTGAGGACGACTTGTCCTTCTTGATATCCATGCTGCTTGTCGAACATGCGCTCGTAGCGCTTGAGCTGAATGTCAGGTGTCGCATCTCTGCAAGGGCAGTTTGATTGTGCTTCGACATATTCTTTGAATTTCTCTGGACTGCATTCACATGCGTACATATTGCCCTGAGTCAAGAACAGTTTTGCGTATTTGTAGTAGAGTTCTAAGCGGTCAGATTGGATAACAACTTCGCTGACGTTGCCAAAAATCCATTGCGCTTCGTTAGGAAAATTCGTGTATGCTTCTAATTCTATTTTGTCGCTATTGGTATCTTCTAGTCGGAATATGAACTTACCATTATATTTTTTGCAATAGAGCGATGTGAGACCACCAGTAATTGCGTGACCGATATGCATATGCGGCGCGGAAACGGAGGGAGCGAATCTCATGACTACATTGCCATGTTTTGCGTTGTCGAGTTCCTTGAGTTCATCTTTGTCTCGGTGTGCGCGTTTTTCGGTTGTGTGGCCAAGACTTGCAAGTAACTTCTGTTGTTCATCCAACGACATCGCGTTTACTTTTGCGACCGCTGCTTCAAGCTGCTGCATGAGCGCAGGCATGTCTTTTCGTAAGTCTGGATGCGTACCGACAGCTTTTCCGACGAGAGCTTTTGCTTGTGTCTTGCCTGCGTACTTTGCCGCGTTCTCCAACGCTATCGTGGTGAAGAATTGTGTAAGGTCTTGTGTCATGGTCTCACTTGAACTGCTTGACTTGTTCTGTCAGCGATTTGATGAATTCAGTGATTTGTTTCTCACCAAGGACTTCATTGTTTCTTGTTCGAACGTTTGCAGTCTTGTTCTTGATTTCCATGTCGCCCACGACGAGAATATAACTA
>DATGWN010000004.1:0-2128 GCA_035299465.1 Acidobacteriota bacterium
CCTTACAAGGGCGACAAACTCATACAATTCATGCTCGAGAGTATTTCTGACTTACAGTCGCAAATTGCTTCTGTCGGCGGAGTACTGAATCTCTCGTACGGCATAACGCACGACGTTGTCGGAAAATTAATTGAGCAAGAAGGCATAGACGCGGTGTTTTCCAACAAGGATTATACGCCTTTTGCAAAACTTCGAGATGCCGCGATTGCAGACGTTTGTAAAAAACACAACGTGGCATTTTTCACTTTTGACGATTCTCTGCTTTTTGCGCCAGGCCAGATTTGCAAGGACGACGGAAAGCCGTACACTGTCTTCACGCCATTTTATCGACGAGCGATGTTGCAGGATGTCAAGTTGCCACAGAAATTCAACTTAGATGCTTGCGCATTAAGTAAAAAAACTTTTGCAAGCCACGACGGCAAACTTTTGAAAACACTTGCGCCTTCAAAAAAATATTCGCTGTTTGTGAACGGCGGAAGGACGCAAGGTTTTGTTGCTCTTGAGAAGGCAAAATCACTTTCGCATTATGACTTTGATCGAGATTTTCCTGCTATACAAAAGACGACGGGTTTGTCAGCACATAACAAATTCGGCACGCTCTCTATCCGAGAGGTCCATCAGCAACTGTCGCAGACGTTTGGTGCGGATGCAGCCATAGTCAAGCAATTGTATTGGCGAGATTTTCTTACGCACATTAGCATCCATTTCCCACACGTATACGGACATGCATTCGATACAAAATACGAACATATCGCTTGGATTTGGGACGAGAAAAAATTCTTGGCGTGGTGTGAGGGCAAGACTGGATTTCCTATCGTGGATGCTGGTATGCGCCAACTCGTTTCGACGGGTTTTATGCACAATCGCGTGCGAATGATTGTCGCATCGTTTTTGACAAAAGACTTACACATAGACTGGCGAATCGGCGAGAAATTTTTCGCGCAGCATTTGATTGATTACGATCCTGCGGTAAATAACGGAAATTGGCAATGGGCATCATCAACTGGATGCGATGCGCAACCGTATTTTCGCATATTCAATCCATGGCTTCAGCAAGAGAAATTCGACAAGGATGCGGTGTATATCAAGCAATGGATTACAGAACTGAAAGACTTATCAAGCAAAGAAATCCACGCATTACATAAGACGCGGCCAGCTCACTTGTCGTATCCGACACAAATTGTCGAACACGCAGACGCCAAAGAGACGGCATTGATGCTTTTTCACGAGGCTAAAAGATGAAGGAACGATTCCTGCTTTTCACACAAAAAGAAATACAACAGATGCTAATGTTTTCCAAAGAGACTACGCTATCACTCGATCAAGGGAGAACTCAATCCATCGTCATTCCTGAAAAAGACGCAATTGTCATCGATGGCAAACGAGTGTCACGCAAAGATTTCACTAAACGAATTTCTGCAGACGTTTTTTATACGATTGAATCCGTCGACGAGGAAAATGGCCGACTTGCGCGCGTTTCATTTTTTGACGAACAAACGCAGTTGGTGTATCAACTCGTTCCTACAAAAGATTGGCCGACGTTTCGATTGTCATCGACGCCAATGCACCAAATTGTCCATATGTCTCCAAAAGAGGACACTCTTGCAAAATTAAAGCCGCTGGGAGAAATTACGGGCGTTGTTCTTGACACGTGCTGCGGATTAGGTTATACTGCAATTTGCGCATCCAAAAAAGCTGATCGAGTGATAACGTGCGAACGTGATCCAAATGTCTTGTTCTTAACGCGCATCAGTCCGTGGTCGGCTGCACTGTATGAACACTCCAAGATAGAAATCAAAGAATCTATCGTCGAAGAAGTAATTGCAGGTATGGACGATGAATCAGTCGACGTTATTTTACACGATCCTCCAGCTGTTGCTCTGTCATCAAATTTATTTACGTCCGATTTTTACGACGATATGTTCCGAGTGCTTGTGGCGGGCGGAAAATTGTATCACTATTGCCCGCGACCGCAGAAAACCAAGGGACGAGAATTCTACAAGGAAGTGAGCACGCGACTTAAGAAGATCGGTTTTGTGATAGACTCATATCAGGAAGATGTCAGCGGTTTGTACGCGCATAAACCAAAGTAACGGATTGTCAGGGGTCTTTGTTATGTTTTTTATGT
>DATGWN010000005.1:0-7482 GCA_035299465.1 Acidobacteriota bacterium
GTGACATATTTTGCTTCTTCTTCGCCCTCGGCTTTTATCGTAGCCGCACTTTTCTTTTCGCCGACGATAAGATAGATGAATTCATACACAAGAAGGATTGCCATCACCGACATCATTACTGAGAACGCCGGTTCTATGTACAGTTCAAGTTCGAGGGACATTTAACGCAACCCCGTTCGAACAAGTTCGAAGACAAAAATGAGATTATATTGGAATGCCGCAAGAAAACTCATGGCGATGAAAATGATAAAGATTCGTGCAGCTGCAAGAGATCTTCGATTCGCAGCCATCGCTGTTACTAAGAAACCAGATGGATGATACGCAATCTTCCATAACCAGTAAAGCACAACGCCGTAGATAAAGACAAACACCAAACCGACATACGCCGCAAATGCGCCTAGGATAATTTCATCTTTTACAATAAGAACTGAGGCTGTTGCAATGACTGCGCCAAGAATACCTGCGATTTTTGTGTTAGATGGGCCGTGTCCAGTAGTGCCGGCCGATCCGAAAACTTTCTGACCGCCAAAGTAAATGATGGAGAATACAACGATCCAGAACAGGAATTTGAGAAACCCTACTTCGTGGCCTGCAAGCCAATTGAACGTGAATAATTCCGCAAGTCCGCCAAAAACACGACCAAGAAGCTCAAACATGCCGCCGCCAACAGCTCCAGTAGCTGCAAACGCTGAAGGAATAGCAAATAATGTAGCGCCAAGAAGACCAAATTTCTTAATCATCTGGCGAATTCTGCGAAGAGGTCTTTATATACTTTTCTTCACTCTTCGTCGGAGTCTTCTTCGCCATCCATCCGCTTTTTTTTCTTTTTTACGTAGGACATCCACGATTTGTAGACATCATCATCGTTTGCTGACATGCGAAACCTCGTTTAGGAATGAAAAGAGTGTCATTTCATCGCGTGCGAACACTTGCATACCGACAGGAACTCCGCCGATGACGCCAACAGGCACAACGCCTGCGCAAATACCTGCCAAGTTTGCAGGTATCGTATAAGCATCGTATGCGTAACTGTCTTCAACACTAAGCTTATCTCCGAATTTATGAGGTAAGATTGGAGTTGTTGGAAGTACGATGACATCCACGTGCTTGAACGCTTCGTGCAATTCGTCTGCGATTTTTTGTTTGACAGCAAGCGCTGTTCGATAATATTTTCCTGCGTGCTCGGCTTTTGAAATCTCACGACCACCTAAGATTCGGCGAAGAACTTCGTCGCCGCACGATTCTTCGATTTTTAATCCATATCGGCGACCGTCGAATTTTCTCGTTCCGGAGAAGAATTCAACATACACAAGTGGGTAATATGTTTGAATAGCAAGATCGATGTGTTCAAGTCTCACGGTCGACGGTTTGTAAGCGGCGACTGCACTGTTTACTAACGACAAAATTCTGTTGTCAGAACAAAGTTTGTCAAAATCAGGACTAGTTGCGACACGGATATTTTTGTTCGCTGCCGTCGTATAATGTGAAGCGTGAGAATCCTGTGTTGTTGGATCGTTGCTTGAATAACCGCTGATGACTTCCATCATCAATGCGCAGCCATACACGTCGGTAGAAAGCGGGCCGATTTGGTCAAGACTCATCGACAAATCAATGAGACCATATCTTGAAACGCGGCCGTAACTAGGTTTAATTCCGACGACACCGCAATGCGACGCAGGATTTCGGATTGAGCCACCAGTGTCTGAGCCAAGTGCGATATCACAATAGCCTGCAGCGACTGCTGCCGCTGATCCGCTGGATGATCCGCCTGGGACAAAACCTGGAGCCGCCGGATTCTGCGTTTTACCAAAAGCGCTAGTCTCACCGCTAATTCCGCATGCGAATTCGTCTTGGTTTGCCATGCCTATGATAATACCATCTTCGGCCTTGATTCGCGAAATGACATCGGCGTCGTACGTTGCCGTATAATTAGCAAGTGTTTTTGACGCGCAGTTTGCGATCAATCCCTCGACGCAAATATTTGATTTGACGATAATTCCAAGACCTGCAAGCTTTCCCATCGGTGAACCATTTTTTCTTTTGGCGTCGATAGCATCCGCTTGTGCAAGTGCGTGTGGGTTTAGTGAGAGAACTGCGTTGACTGTTTTATTAGTCGCAGAAATAGTATCTAAGAAATGTTGGATATTTTGGCGAGCAGTCAAAGTACCGCTTGAAAGTCGCGATATTTTCTCTTTGACGCCTACCATTTTTTCTTCTCCGCAATGATATAATCGTGATCTTTGCTTGATGCGTTCGCAAGCATTCTGCCTTTGAATTCTGCGCGAGGATCCGCATCTCGCTTTTTAGGATGTCGTGTCTGTTTAGTTGCCTTGACACCATATGAATCGGATGAGACCTTTGCACGTGTGAGAGCCTCAAAGAAGTTGTTCATGATTGCCGTAGCCTGTGCCCGTATTGATTCAGTCCTGTCCATGTATTTGTAGCGTGTCCCATTCTTTTAAAAACATTATGGGGATTTACATTCAATAGTTCGAAAAAGTCCGCCAGTAACCATTTTCAAATAGTTATAAACGTTTAAATACAGTTCAGACCCCTATTTTCACATTCAATTAAAAAGGGGGCAAAGAATGGGTTTTTTCAGTATATTTGGTTCTAAAAAAGCAGCTACTTCACCTACTTCTGCACAACCTACGACGGGCCCGACGCCACCAGCCCCAACAGTACCGCAATCAGTCGGCATGCCAAAAGTTCCCGCAGCTCCCGGTGCATCTAAGCCAGTCGCATTACCTGATCTTCCAGAATTGCCTGCGCTTGATATTGCGGCACCAAAAGAATTACCGCCTTTCCCTTCATCCAAATCTTCATTGCCGCCTCTTCCATCATTCCCTAAATCTTCTGAAGCTGCGTCAATCCAAGAACCACCGAGCATTCTTCCACAAGGTGGTCCAGTGCTTCCATCTGCTTCGATGTTCCAAAGCAGTGTAAAAGCGCCAGCGAGTATTCCTCAATCTACTCCAATAAATCCGCCTGCGTCATTGAAGAATTTTAGCGCAAGTAAAACATTCGACTCAGACATCGACTCATTCATCGCGCAGCAATCCATCGAAGATCAAAAGTCCGAAACAAAAATTCCTGCTCCTGAGCCAATCATGAAGAACACGATGGCTGGTCTGAACATGCCTGAAGAGCATGAAGAACCAACAGCTGATATTCCAGAAGAACCAATTCCTGAAGAGCCAGTTGAAGAGCCAGCGCAGGAATCAACTGAAGAACCTGAAGAACAATCTGACGAACTTCCGTCTTTGCCAGAATTACCATCACAACCAAAGCAAGAAATGGTCCTCCAAGGTCCGGTCTATTGCAATGTAGAAGATTACAAGATGATTCTCGCAAACATCGAAATGATCCGCGACGAAATCAGTCAAGTCTATTCATTTTCCTTGAATATGCCTGCCCTTCAAAAGAAGAGCATGGAGAAATATGACCACTTGCAGCAGAATTTGGCTGCAATGAGTAAACGCATGATGACTGTCAATGCCAAGATATTTGTAAGGTGAAGCCCATGGATGAAATGCCCGTATACGTTCGAATCGATGAGTACAAGGAAGTACTCGACCTCATAGGACAACTCAAGTCAAAGCTTGCTGATGCAAAGAACACTATCGATCAAATCCATCAGCTCAAAGCCGAAGAAGACGCTGAGCTTGAAAGCTGGAAAGTCGGACTTGCTGACGTCGAAGCGAAAATCGCTCACCTAGATCAGTCACTATTCCAACCACATAAGTGAAACTATGGCTAAAAAAGTAGAGAAAACACAAAAGGCAATTTCGCATCACTTCTATGTCGGTGTTCTCACTCCTCAACAAATTCAACGATCCGTATTGGAAGGAAGCAAAGGCCTCCTTACTGTTCTTGCACGGTATGAACGCCTCAAACAAGTCCGCGAAAACAAAATGCGCCAACTTGAAAAGTTCCATTTACAGATGACAGCTATTCGCACAATCACTGGCAAACTCACGCGAGCCATGCCGAAGTATGATTTGGAAGTACAAGCTCCGTTCTTAGCTGAACCGCAGCCAGTCGTCATCGACACTCCAGTCCAAAAAGAGCCAGAAAAGAAAATCGAGAAAAAAGTCGTTCTTGCACCGCAGACAGAACTCGAAAAACTCGAAGCTGAGCTTGCTGCCATTGAAGGCAAACTGTCTTCAATGTAATTCTATTTCTCTTCCACAAACCTTATCAATGGAATTTTATTTAGACAGGATGTGATACAAATGACCCTAAAAAAACTAATAGAATCTAGATACGCAACGAAACTCTTCTCCGGCGAAACTATCGACGAAAAGAAGATTAACGAAATAAAAGAAGCAATGCGCCTTGCGCCAAGTGGATTCAACATCCAGCCTTGGAAAATCAAAGTCGTCACTGACCAAAAGATCAAAGACTTGCTCACTGCAGCGGCTTGGAACCAACCTCAAGTGAAGACTGCGTCACACGTTTTCGTCATCTGTGCCGATACAGCAGTCGATAAGCGAATCGATGAACTCGTAGCTGGCATCACCAAGAAAGGCGCAAAGATGGAACACATTCAAGCATACGTCGATATGATGCGTGGCTGGGCAAAACAACTCTCACAAGCTGACAAAACAGAGTGGGCAAAAAGACAAACATTCATTCCACTCTCATTTGGTATGCTTGCGGCAAAAGAACTCGGCTATGACTCCTGCCCAATGGAAGGATTCAGCGCAGCTGACTTCTCAAAGATCCTCAAGTTGCCAGCGAATCTCGTACCAACGGTACTTATGCCAGTCGGCGTCGCAGCTGACACAGCAAGACCGAAATTCCGATTCGACTCAAAGGATGTTTTCTCTTAATTTTTTTCTTTTTCTTTCATTTAATACAAACGCTGAGTTACTTTTATAAAGAACTCCCGGTTTTCTCATACACAAGTGCCGATACCGAAGTGGTCAAACGGGACAGCCTCAAGAGCTGTTCGCTTAGTGCGTTCGCAGGTTCGAATCCTGCTCGGCACATTTCTTTAGAGCATTTAAGAATTCTATTTTCCTGAAAAAACTAACACCAACGTTTAAAAAAGATACAAAGCTCCCAAACAATATGATACTAAGACAACAATTCTTTTTCCGACCAAGAACGAACACAGTCACACCAAATTACAGATACACAAAAGTAACCAATGTCGACTACACTCCAAAGAGTCCTGAAGTAGAAGTGGAGGAAGATAGAAATATTCCTGGCAGAACATTATCTGCAATCGTCGCA
The DNA here is from genome assembly GCA_035299465.1 of Acidobacteriota bacterium. GTDB lineage: Archaea > Nanobdellota > Nanobdellia > Woesearchaeales > DATGWN01 > DATGWN01. The sequence continues at coordinate 5,242 of DATGWN010000005.1, forward strand.
TCTGCGTATGTAGGCGTTCCAACAAAATCTGAATTCAAACCGCAAGAAATCGTCAAAGATTCTGCAGTGTTACCGTATGTATCGGCATTGCTTCTCGTCGGTCTGTATCTGGCGAAGAAAAAATAGAAAAAAAGTTCTATAATTTTTTTATTTGCGGCCGTATGCTGGTGCCTTAGCTCCCGCATATGCTGGTTGCATACCTTCTTTTAATGGTGCAAAAATTGGACCTGCTTGTTTTGTAAAGTAGTCCAAAAGTCGCTCGTACATTTGTGTTAGGCGTTGATATCCTGGTGATTTCGCCAAGTCGCCTGCTTTTTCCATTACTCTTGCATAACCTTCTGCTACTCTCAAAGCCAAAAGACCATAAAGTACTGGTTTAGCTTTGCCATAGTTTGGATTTGCTTCTAGAAGATATGCTGCCGTTGCTGTATTTCCTTGATTCAATTGAGAATCAAGAGCGTTTCCGTCGGAGACAAGGCTCTCGAGGTTAAACGCACCCTTAGTTTTTTCTGTCATGGTGGTTACACCGTTGTGTTTTTCGTTTTTATCCGAAGTGTGTATAGTCCTACTTATATATAAACTATCTGCTCTCGTCGAGAAAGGCACGCCAAAACCAAGACAATATTTAAATACCCGCGACCCCCCATCCCACACATGAAGTTCCTTGTATTAGGAGACCCTCACGGCTCCATTCCAAAAGTGCCAAAAGCGCTTGAATTTGACGCAGTCATTTGTACAGGAGACTTCTGTGTCAGAAAACCGCTCATTCCGTATCTTTTCACACGAAAATCTCTCTCAGGCGCGACAAAAAAAGCCGTCATCAAAAAGCTCAACGACTCAGCAAAAGCCGTTGCAAAGTTCATTATTTCGCTCAACAAACCGACGTACATCATTCCAGGAAATTGGGATATCTTCTTCAAAGAGCAACTGACGCTCGCAGCACTATTCAAAGGAGCAAAACACGTCAAGGACTGTCACAATAAAGTCGTAGACGCAGGCAACGTATCGATCATCGGTTATGGCGAAACGAGCGCTCCAGAATTTCCAACGTCAAAAAAGACGATTCAGATGTATACGAAATCAGAAATAAAAAGTATCATCGCAGACTACACGAAATCATTTGCACGAACTGAAAAATTGTTTGAAAAAGCTATTGAAAAAAATAAACCGATCGTGTTTCTCGTCCACAATCCTCCATTTCACACTTCACTCGATAAAATCAACAACAAGAAATCTCCCAGAAACGGCGAGCACGTAGGTTCCAATCTCACTCGACGAATGATTGAATCGCATCGACCAGCAATTTGCATCTGTGGCCACATCCACGAAGGCGTCGGCATCATCAAACTCAAAGACACAATCGTCCTTAATGCAGGATGCCTCGAATCCAACAAACCATTCTTATTCGACAGCGACACGATGTCCGTCAAACCACTCTGACCATGTTAAAAGTACAAGCAATCGGCGGTTATAATGAAGTAGGCCGCAATATGACGTTAGTTACCTGCGACAACGAATCCCTCATTCTTGACATGGGTATTCACCTTGACCGAATGCTCAATTATACAGATGACGAAGACATCAGCAAATTCACACAAAAAGAATTGGTGGAAAACGGCATCATTCCTGACGACAGAATAATCAAAAACAAAAAGTCCGTAGTCGGCATTGTGCCATCACACGGACACTTAGATCACATCGCCGCAATACCATATTTAGCGAGAAATTATACGTGCCCGATATTTTGCACACCGTACACGGCGCAAGTCATCTTTCGTCAATACAAAGACAACAAATTTCGCATTGAAAATAAAATAATTCCAGTTCCAGTTAATGGAAAAATAAAAATCGGTAACGAATTTACCGTCGAGTTCGTCAATATGACGCATTCCATCCCTCACACGGCGATGCTCTTTGTCCATACTCGATATGGCACAGTCGTATATGCTAATGATTTCAAACTCGATCTGCACCCAACGCTTGCAATTAAACCTGACATGAAGCGAATCGAAGGAATTTCAAAGAATGTCCGCGCGCTAGTCTGTGAGTGCTTGCGAGCAAGCATCACCGGAAGAACTCCGTCGGAAAGCGTCGCAGTGCAGATGCTGCAAGACATTTTAGACGCAGGCGATTACAAAAAAAATTGCATCTTCATAACAACATTCTCGTCACACATCGAGCGGTTGCACAGCATCGTCAAATTGGCGAAACGCTACAATCGTAAAGTCCTTTTCCTCGGAC
>DATGWN010000006.1:0-4425 GCA_035299465.1 Acidobacteriota bacterium
TTCATGCGCATATCGTTTCGCCTTTGTCTGATGGCCAGTCAAAATTGCGAGTATCTGATGACAAAATCTGGGAAGCGTTCAGTTTCAATAACTTCAATGTTCGTAGCGCAGATCCGTCGATTGGTCTTCTCAATTATTATATGACTGGCGACGTATCCAATATGTTTATTGCAGACGGCGAATACTCTGTATCGCTTGATACTACGATCAGTTCTAAATTATTCGACAAGAAAGATGTCGTTGCGCTTGAATTACTGCAATTATACGAGAAACTGTTCATTCCTACGCTTGAAAAACAGCCATGGTTCCCGGTTTATCGCCATAGCATTTCTGATTTGTTTGTCCGACAGTAACCGTCTAGAAAGCCTTCGACGGGACTTGAACCCGTGACCTCCTGATTACAAGTCAGGTGCTCTACCACTGAGCTACGAAGGCACTATGTTCGAGCGAGCAGGGAAGCATTTATAAATATTGCCATAGCGAAACGCCGTTATGAAAAAGAGGTTTGGTGTAGAGCTACTTGAAGATATTCCGAGAAAGATCCGAATTTTTCTTTTTGTTCTCGGCGGATTTTTTCTGGCAAGTATTTTCTTGTTCATGCTCGTTGAACAAACTTCTTTTTGGAGTGCATTCCGTCACACTCTTGAGACATTGGCATTCTCTTACGAGCCGACGAACGATTATGCGAAATTCGCACAGATGTCGATGGTCATCATCGGCGCCATCGTCGTGTGGTGGGCATTATGGAGTTTGCTTGATATCGCGATGAGCGATGGTTTTTGGGAATATCTTTTATTAAAGCAAGAAGAAAAAAAGGTGGCAAGTATGAAACATCATTATATCATTGCAGGTGGTGGACGAGTCGGCGAAGAGGTCGCTCACCGATTACTCAAACGTTCAGTTCCGCATGTTCTTATCGAAATCGACGCAAAGAAAGCAAAAGATCTTCGAAAACTCAAACATCCAATTGTGTTGGGGGATGCAACTGATGCTGAAACGCTTACAAAGGCAAACATCGCACAAGCGCGCGGCGTCATCCTCACTTTGCCGCAGGCTGAAAAGAACCTCTTGGTCGCACTCTTGGCAAAAGAACAAAATCCTCAGATTCAAATCCATGCTCGAGCTGACACGCCTGATTATGTGTCGGTGCTCAAGAAAGCCGGAGCCACATCTGTTGTTGTTCCTGAAGTCGCTGCAGCTGATCATATTGTCGCATCTTTGACGTTCAAATAACATGTACATCCAACTGACAAAAGAACCGAAAAAACCGCTAATCCTTCAGGGCTTCCCAGGTTTTGGGATGATCGGCAGTATTGTGGCCGAATATTTAGTCAGCCATCTTGATATGGAGAAGATTGGATCGATTATCGTCGACGATTTGCCTCCTGCTGTTCCGATTCACGAAGGAAAAATCATCGATCCGGTCGGTATATATTTTTCTGCCCAATACAATCTCATTGTCGTACACATTGCGGTGCCATTAGCTAATATGGAGTGGAAGTTTGCTGATATCATGCTCTCACTTTGTACGCGGCTGGACGCTTGGGAGTTGCTCTGTGTGGATGGTCTTCTTGACGAAGACTCCTCCGACGAGACAGTAGTATCGTACTATAGCACTCACGCTGGTGCCCAAGATAAGCTGGGTTCCACAGGGATTAAGCCATTGCAGTCAGGTATCGTGGTAGGGGCGGCAGGCTCACTTTTGCTGCGTGGACATGTTCGTTTGACGGCGTTCTTCGCGACAACGCACAGTGACTTTCCTGATAGTATTGCTGCGGCAGGCATAATACGTGCGTTAGATGCGTATTTAGGCCTACAAATCGATCCGCAGCCGTTATTGGATACTGCGGCAGTCTTTGAAGAGAAAGTACGTGCTATGTTGTCTAATTCGGCTCAAACGCTGGATGAAAAAGAGAAAAAACAGTTATCCTACGTTGGATAACTAGTCTTTAAGATAAAATTCTGTGCTTGCGATTACTGCAGGCATTTTTAGTGTTTGTTCAAGTACTGTTTCTGTACCGATTGTGCCTGTCATATTGACACTTTCGCTTGCTCCCAAATCTCTGGGTGGAGCTAGGCAGATGATAGTATTACTTCCATTCATCTTCGTCGAGAAATACTTGTTTCGTGCACCGATCACTCGTGCGATATTGTCGCATGAAATCGTTGCATTATACTTGTATGTTCCTGTGTAGAACTTATTGCCGATTACGATAGTCATGTCTTCATACGCGAGATCTTCGCTATACGTGATGTATGCGAGGTTCACATAGTTCTTATCGCTGTATCTTGTTCCTTTAACAAATACTGAATCAGCACTCACTTTTCCTGTGGAAGGTGGTGCTATTTCTTCGGCAGGCTTTGTTTGGTTTACCGTTGGCTGCGTGACGGGTGGTATTTGTTGTTCTTGAACTGGCGGTGAGGTCTGGTTTGGCGTTGGCGCAGTCGCGTTGATCTGCGTAGCCGGCTCTGTCGTGCAGGCGCTCAGTAAAATGAGTGCTGCTAGAAGAGCAAACAGTGCTGTGTATCTCATAGGCCTTTTATCTCAAGGGGTGTTTATAAAGTATTCCGCATCGTATGCATATGGTTTTTAGGCCCTTTTTTTGTGTGTTTTGTGCACGAAAGACTCACTTTTTCAACATACTTTGTGATATATGTGGCTTTATTTGCAAGAAGTATGTCGTTATTATGACGACTGGTGTTAGCAATTAAACAGTGCGCGATATGATTGATGGGTCTGCATTATGTCGACAACATGGATTCTAAAACATCTAAAATCTTTTGTCAATAATTAATTAATTTACTTGCAACTTTATTTACTACTATCTGGTGACTTCTTGAAGAAAAGCTTTATAAATACTTGGTTGTTTTGCCTCACTATGATAGAAAAACTCGTATGGAAAAGTCCAGTCTATGTGTCGACGATACTTAAGAATTTGGGCTCTGAGGATCCTACTGACAGAAAGATTGGTCTTGAGTTGGCAAACTTCTATCGGGAAACTCGTCAAAATCAAAGAAAATCCTTGCGGAATATCGCGTTATGTTCAGTTTTGGTAGTCGGTACGACGTACGCTGCTCTTACTGCAGGTATGTATGGTGCGAAGAAGACCATTGATCTTATGTTTGACAATTCTAAACTGCTTACGTATCAGAAGAAGTAAAGCTTTAAAGGGATACGAAAGAAAGGTAGTTCTATGGCTGAGAAAAATCGCGATCGTGTACAGAAAATACTTGCTCACGCAGGTGTCGATTCTCGCAGAAAGTGTGAGGAATTGATTGCCCAGGGCAGAGTGACGGTAAATGGTACTATCATCAAACTTGGCGATAGCGCTAATCCCTATGAAGATGATATCCGGCTCGACGGAGAAAAGATTCAGCTGACTGATGAATATGTCTATCTGATGATGAACAAGCCGCCCGATTATATCACCACGGTTTCTGATTCATTTGAACGTAAAAAAGTCGTAGATCTTATTCCTGAGCAGTACGCGCATCTTCGGTTATATCCGGTAGGTAGACTTGATAGAGACGCAGAAGGACTCTTATTGCTCACAAATGACGGTTTATTTGCGAATCGCGTCATGCATCCTCGCTATGAAATTCCTAAGACGTATCGTATTTGGCTCGATGGCAATTTTGAGGCCAAACATAAGGCTACTATCGAGAGTGGTGTGCATTTGGATGATGGATGGGTCAAGCAGATGAAAGTTAAGATTATTGACCGCCAGACTATCGAGTTGACTTTAAGTGTTGGAAAGCACAAGATTGTCAAGCGAATTTGTCAGCATTTGGGGTACCGCGTCAAGAGACTTTTGCGTATTAGAATCGGTAAGCTGGAAATGCATAACATGAAGTCTGGTCAAGTACGAGAGCTTTCTGTCGAAGCTGCTGAAAAAATATTTGAGTAAATCTTAATTCTTTTAGTTTGCAAATATTTGGTTTTTGCTTATTGGTTCTAGGCGAAAGATTTATGTATCACTGTTTTCGGAATTTTCTCTATGGTAGAACAAATAGATGCGGTAACGGCTGCACGACGTGCAAAGATCGAATTAGCAAAATTTGACGAACGAATAAAGAACATCGAAGTGGATAAAGTGGAGCTTGGTGACAAAGGTTGGGTTGTTGATTTATCATACACCGCTGAGAAACAGGCTGCCAAAAAGCGAATCTTGATTCATCCGGTTAGCGCTAAAGTGCTGGCAATTTCTAACCAAAATGCATAATTTTTTCTTTGCCCTCGAAAACGCAAAATTAAGCGTTTTGATAGGACTTTTTTAGCACGCGAGTTTCTGTCGGGATCTTCTCAGTATTGATGGATAAACCTCTCTGGGAGGCCACGGATTCGCTTTTTAGTGGCGGGGAACCCCCATTAGTGGATCTGAGGTTCGTAAACTAGTTTTTGATATTTTTTCGGCATTATGTCAG
>DATGWN010000007.1:0-45389 GCA_035299465.1 Acidobacteriota bacterium
AAGTACAGGCGAGTGGCGGTTACTTTGCGCAGTTGCCAGGCACGTTTATCAATCCCGCAGCTTATGGCGGAGCTTGGTGGTTTATCGGCACGCTGTTTCTCAGCGGTTTTGCGTATGTCGCTAACGCGAGTCATTGGCAGAGAATTTTGTCTGCACGAAGCGTGTCCACAGCAAAAACAGCGTTTCGTGTCGCGATACCTGTTGTCTTTTGCCTTTGTCTGGTCATAATCTTCATCGGGCTTTCGAGTCATATTCTAGTACAAACAAATACACCGGAAAGCGTTCTCTTCACCTTGATGGAGCAAACTCTTCCTACTTGGTCGCAAGGAATCGCGTTCGCAGCCATCATCGCAGTACTAATTTCGTCGCTAGATACTCTTGTCATCAGCGGTGCGACGATCAGCTATGGTTTATTCTTCAAAAAATATGAACTAAGCCAGGAATCGGAAATGCTTCATGCGCGTCTGATCACAGCTATTTTTGGTATTATGGGATATATTGTGGCTGCTCTGCATCCACATATCGTTCGTTTCTCATCATTTTCAACGCATATCTCACTCATTTTTGCGCCGCCAGTCATTGCAGCTCTCCTTGCGCCTCGACTTTCTTCAAACTCCGTATTCTATTCCCTTTTGGTGCCATTCTTAGTACTGATTCCTTTGTTTCCACTCATGCGCACATCAACATTTCTCGTGACGACACCGCTTTCGATAGGTATTCTCTATTTCTACGATAGATTCTTTCCATCACATAGATCTGTGTACAAACAGAAAAGAACATACGCGATTAAATGATATCTGAACTTGTGTTACGCTAACACTTTAGCCAAATGTCATATCGAGCGTGTGCAAAATTGCAAAAACGAGGATGCCGACGATGAACCATACGATGTGACCACGTTTTTGTTTAGGATTGTCCATAGTAGTCATCAGATACACGAGTGTTCCGGCGAAAAATGCATAGAAGTAGAATAATGGGATGTCTAGAATGTATGTTGTTACAGTTGCGGCAACTGCGCCGAGGAAAATAAGGCCTGCGTATGTCCACGTGTGATTGTGAGATTTTGCGAGCCAATGTTCGAGATCTTCATACATAAGAACCATCGCGATCGTATACATGGTGAATGGAATGAGCAAGATGAGTGTGGACAAGAAAGCTTTGTGCGAAAAAACGTACACAATAAGATAACCAGTTATGAAGTGAACTACATAGAATCCGGCACGTCTAATCATCAGTAAATCCTGTGCGCGAGTCATTCTTGATTCTTTAAGCGCAAATTCGTGCTTTTCTGCCATGTAGAAGCTTATGTATCCTAAAAACAAAAAGATGTATGTGAATTTTGGGATTGGTGCGTCGTTATGCAAAAAGACGTCAGGGAGAAGTTGGATGAACAAATACGCGAACATGAGTCCTGCGTTAATGTTAATCACGTACTTTTTCCATTTGGCGAACTTGTCGAAATTGCCCGCAATCATGACCAAGAATATAGAGTAGCACAGTGCAAGATACAAAGGTACGAATAATTCTGGATTCCAAATATTATCTAACATGGTTCTCTTTTTTGATGCTTTTTATTTTTGGATTTATATATATGACATGTTTTGGCTGTAAACATTCATTCCATTAGTGGCGGATCAGATTGCACACAGGCAAATATCAAAGCAACGTGCCCACATACAATGAAACAAAAATACCCACTGTGTTGAATGAATATGAAATCGCAGCGAATAGTCTTTTTGATATACGTGAACTTGACGCCAACATCGCCACACCCAACTCGTCAGGGAGCGGAGACGCGATAACAAACCCTGCAAATGCAGCCAATAAAACTTGTCGAGCCTTGCTTGGAATTTTCATACGAAATGACTTAACGATCTGTTCTTGCTGAAGTCTTCTCACTTCGTCTTTGAAAGAATGGCGGATAAATAAGAAAATCATAAGATCGCCGGCATACGCACCTACGCCTCCTAGGGCTGCTGCCAGAAATATATTGTAATCTGGTGCCAGATGCATAAATATCGCGGTTGCTGGTGCTGCGGTAAAGCCATACGCAAAAAAAATGCCAAGTATTGCGAAGCCAAAATATCCGAGCGAATCAAAGAACGTCGCTATGTGTGCGGATACCGGAGAATCGTAGAAGAGATATGATGCAACTATCGTCAGTAGTAGAAACGTGAACTTGGGATACCGGAATACTTTGTCCGTAGCTTTGTCGGCGAATGTATCAATGTGATTCATAGTTTTTTTCCGAAATTGATAAAAGAAACCTCACGGCCCTTGCGGGCCGATCGGCAACACAGACCTTCAAATAACATCGTTTGGGGGTGACTCAATTTGAAGGCAAAGAAAGTCATACCGGCATTACCCGGCTTGAGTTTTATGGACTTTATCGTACGATTTCAATACCGAGCTCGTCACTCATTTGTGATGTTTGTCGAGCTTTTTCCTTTGATGAAACCTTACCTACGATGTATGGAGACTTGACACCTGTCATGATTGTCATGACAATGAGCTTGCCCTTCATATCGTCAGTAACACGTGCTCCCCAGATGCAGTTTGCGTCTGCGTCCATTGAGTTCGTTACTAGTTCACCAACTCGGTTGATTTCTTCGAGAGTTAGGTCTGGTCCACCGTGGATGTGGAGAAGTGCGCCAGTTGCTCCTTCGTAACTGATGTCGAGGAGTGGGTTTGAAAGTGCGCCGTTTACTGCTTCTTCAACACGGTTTGCTGTATCGGATGATCCAACACCGATTGCTGCTACGCCACCGTTTGTCATGATTGCCTTAACGTCTGCATAGTCTAGGTTGACAAGTGATGGGACTGCGATAGTTTCAACGATACCTTTGATCATTGTTGCAATCAATTCGTTTGCGACTGCGAATGCTTGTTGGATTGGCAAGTCACCAGCGATCTGGACGAGTTTGTTGTTGTCGATTACGATAACAGTATCAGAAACTTTTCTGAGTTGTTGAAGACCGTATTCTGCTTTGTCGACACGTGCTCTTTCAATCTTGAATGGCATAGTTACTGTTCCAATTACGATTGCGCCCATGTCTTTTGCGACACTAGCTACGTATGGTGCTGAACCAGTACCTGTTCCACCACCCATACCTGCACAGACGAAAACCATGTCTGCGTTCTTGAGTGATTCTTTGATTTCAGCTGAGCATTCTTTTGCTGCTTCTAGACCGACTTCTGGATAACCACCAGCGCCAAGACCTCTTGTCTTGTCTTTACCGATCAAGAATTTTCTGTCAGCTTCGATGATTCTGAGGTGTTGTAAGTCTGTATTACAAGCGATGATTTCTGCGCCCTTGATTCCTTTTCTGTAGAGCCAGTTGACTGCGTTGGAACCTGCTCCGCCGCATCCAATAACTTTAATGTTCGCTGTACCTACTTGCATTCCTTCTAATTCGTTGTTCTGCGACGATTTTGCCGCGTTTTGTACTAAAAAGTCCATGGTTGTTCAATCCCCCATTTTTTGGTTTGGTATCGTTTTTGCAAACCACCTTGCCAGTTGTCTGCCAAAGTAGTATGAGTGTGAGTTTGGGTGTTCTCTCCACAATATATACTCTAAAATATATACTGCGTTATATAGTTGACACTACCAATATGTTTAAATTATAGTTTCATCTATACTTCGTTATTCAGAACGGTTGTTCGGTCCGCCAAGACCCGCAATCAAAGCCAGGTAAGTTCGCCAAAACTTATCAAAGCAAATTGCCAAAAATTTTAATTGTGAAATTCGGTTTTCGCCAAAAAACCTTTTAATGGATTTCTTCTTGATAAATGATATTTATATATATTGTTGATATGAAATAGTTATATTCAAACACAGCATATTTGAAAACATATTTTCTAGAATATACATTTAGCGCCTTTTCTCGACGAGACATAGAGAGTGCAGCCTCTAAAACGACGCAATATGACTATTGAAGAATATAGATTCATTCGCAATGACCGAAAAAGTCAGTATACACTTATGGTCACGCGTTTTTCGTCATTAACTGACGGTAAAAGATTTGTTAGACCAGCCTGTTGCCGTATTGTTGTAACATCGGACTGAAACATTGTAATTGCCAGCAGCCATCACGATACCTGGCAACTCAGCAGATACCCAGCTACTCGTCATGTTGCGGATCGTCCAATTGTCGCTCGAATAGTTTGCGACCGGCCAAGCTCCAGAAATATTTTGGATAGTGATGTTTGCGTATGTCATGTTCAGATTGCATCTGCCACGCACTAATGTGAGATTATCAGACACGGAAAGATTATCACAGTCATCCCAATACGTATCAGTAGATCGTTTACACTCAACTTGCTCTGTGAAATCGACGCCAGGGAATGAACCATTGCAACCACCACAGCACATTGCAAGTCCATAGTCGCCTAACTTCATGATGCCATTGACGCTATTTTCACAGATATCGCCATACAAATAGTCGTCTTCTAGCAAAAAGATGATCTGAGAGTAGCCTGAATCGTCTTCCAGTACGACTTCCGCACGATTGTTTATCGACAACGTATAATCCTTAGCTATGCCTTGGTCTTGGAGCGTGAAAGTACGTTCATAGCCGTCCGGAGCAGTCGAGGCAAGCGAGATCTCGCGGTTAATGTCGCGAATCAAAGCAGCAAACACTTCACCGTCGCGCTGTACAAGCAAATCAGTGTAGCTACGCGTGACGATAATAAAAAAAAAGAGGAATACGAACAAGAGAATGCCCAATGTTATCGCGAACTCAACAGCGCCTTGCGCTCGCCGGTTCATTTTCTTTTTGATCAGTGCTGGCATACTGCTCTATTCCCTGCTGTAAATCGAGATATTTGTTCCGCAAGATGTCACTACAATCTCTTTCTTGCCCGGCTTGGTCACAAAATCATACGGCAAATCTTTGACATCGGTGCAATTCCCAATAAACATCTGGTAATCGCTAAAATAAACAAGAGAATGATTTTTGCTTTGCGTGTTCATTGTTACGACTAGTTCCGTACCAGTCACAGCTGTGTTATTGTGTGTGACTGTGATATTCAACACGTTGTCAGGCATAGTGAAATACACCGTAGTCTTACTTCCGCGACCATACGAATAAATTTGCGATGCCTGTTCAACAATATCATTTCCTACACTAGAAATGCGTTTTGCGGCAACTTCAGTGTTCTGATCTCGACTTTGCGTGAGAAACAACACGACGCCACCGATGAGCAATAGGAATGCGAATCCAAAGATCATCAAGTACTCTACGGAAGACTGTGCTTTCCTAATATTCGTTCTCATACTCATTCACATGCATGAATCTAACATAGATGCCGCCTAGCAAAAGTATGGAAGATGTAATCAAAAATACTCCGCGCAACGTCTCTTTTGGTACGCCAAACATTTGATCAGGAGCAACAGTATAGGCAATAAAGAAGGCCGTACTGAGCGCAAGCATCATCACGCTACCAAAATTCTTCGCGACTTTCTCTGAATCAATCAAATCTTTGTATTCAGTGAGTTCACTCATTTTATTCCACCGGAGCGTTTAAGATACCAATGCTCGTATATCGGCATGCAGCTGTCGCTCCGTTGCTGCACCAGCTATGATTTCTAAAAAACGTTATATTAACGAAACCGCGGAACATTTCGCCATCCACATAACCTGCACCAGAACATCCTGTAATCGTAATCGCGAGTTCCTCGTCGGCTGCCCAGGCCACTGGACTTCCAGTCATGCCCGTACACGAGAGATCGCCACCATCTTGTAATGTGGCAGCATATATCGCCAAGTCCGTACCTAAGTCGTTAATGATGCTTATACGTACAGTCCCGTTGTCATATAATCTCCATTCATCACACTCAATTTGTCCAAGAAAATCGCACTTTTGTGGAAGAGCGGCAGTAAAGTCAAATAATCCTGCAGCATACATCGCGCCAATCGTCCCTAAAACAACAAGAAACACCCAACCATACGTCAAAACAAATTCCAATGATTGTTGTCCGCGCTTCATACTTGCCTCTTTTTTCATATTCGGATTTAAAAAGTTTCGCTGGATTGAAAAGAAAAATGAGAATTAAAAAATTTATGATTGCACACGTGCGTTGAGCATGAGTTCAAATGGTTTTGCACCAAGAGTCGAACCTGCTTCACTATACGTACCGATGACTTGCAATTGGATTCTCTCGTTTGCAGATGGTGCTGCACCCGTGCAATTCCATGCAAAGAGTTTTTCTTGACCTGAATTCCAAGTTACAGAGTTACCAGTCGTACCTTCCCAAGCAATGTTACCAACCCATGCAGTTGATTCGTTTGTACATGTGCCGGAACCTGAGACGACGATATAGTTGTCTGAAATGTTTGCAAGAGTGATTGTCTTTCCACCACCGTTGACGACACGAGCCATTATGATACTGTTCGGGCTCGCTGCCGACGCAGATACACGAACTTCGAGACATGCAAAGCCTGTAGTTGCGACGCACTTATCTGGCAAGAATCTTGCAGGGTCCAAGACACCGAAGTATGAAAGTGCTCCAATCATAATCAAAATGACGAGGAATGCCCAACCGTATGTTGTGAGGAATTCCAGCGCACTTTGTGCTTTTCTAGTATTCATCTTTATTGTACCCGAGCGTTCAACATAAGTTCAAATGGTTTTGTACCTAATGTTGCACCTGCTTCTGTGTACGTGCCAGTGATCTGGAGTTGAATTCTTTCGTTCGCTCCAGGAGCTGCAGTACAGTTAATTGTGACTAATTTTTCTTGGCCCGAGTTCCAAGTTGGACTTGTTGATAACCAGCTTTGACCTGAGATATAGATAGTCGATTCGTTGGTGCAAGTTGCGGAACCAGACGGAACGATGTAGTTATCCGAAATGTTATCTAGGATAATTGTCTTACCGCCACCGTTGACAATTCGTGCTTGGATGTGACCAGTACCTGCACCAGCAGTCGTTGAAACACGAACTTCTAAGCAAGAGAAACCAGTTGTCGCTACGCATTTATCCGGCAAAAATCTCGCAGGGTCTAGAACACCAAAATATGAAAGTGCTCCGATCATAATCAAAATGATGAGGAATGCCCAACCGTATGTAGTTAGAAATTCCAGTGCGCTCTGCGCTTTCTTTGCTAGTTTTATGCTCATGTTTATGATTGTACTCGTGCGTTTAGCATCAATTCGAATGGTTTTGCACCAAGCGTCGAACCAGCTTCAGTATACAATCCAGTTAGTTGTAACTGGATTCTTTCGTTTGCTGATGGAGCCGATGTGCAATTGAATGTGAATAATTTTTCTTGTCCTGAATTCCAAGTGATATCTGCGCCGATCATTGTTGCGCCTGAAAGATACATGGATGATTCGTTCGTGCAAGTTCCTGATCCTGAAACAACAACATAGTTGTCAGTTAAGTTATCGAGCGTGATTGTCTTTCCACCGCCGTTAACGACACGAGCCATGATATGACCAGTACCAGCTGTTGGCGTTGCAGATGTGACACGGACTTCTAAGCACGCGAAACCTGTCGTCGCGACACATTTATCCGGTAAGAATCGAGCAGGGTCTAGGACACCAAAATACGACAATGCTCCAATCATTATAAGAATGACCAAAAATGCCCAACCGTACGTAGTCAGAAATTCCAATGCACTTTGTGCTTTTTTATTAATCATCTCATCGCCTCTTTTATGCCTTCATCATAATTACAGTATATAAACCTTCCGACTGTAAAATTGTTAGTTTACTCTCGCGTTCATCAACAAATCAAACGGCTTTGTACCAAGCGTGCCGCCATCCGTGTAATTTCCAGAGATCTGGACTTGCACACGTTCATTAGTAGCAGGCGTAGTTGGACTTGAACAATTTATTTGCAATAACATTTCTTGGCCTGAACCCAACGTTATGTTTTCAGTTACCCAATCGATGTCGTTTGCTAAAATCTGTTCGCCTGAAACGCTATTGCATTCACTTGAACCTGAGAGAATAATATATGGATTAGCATCGAACACAGCGACTTTACCACCGCTGTTCGCGACTCTTATCTGAATGTGGCCTTCACCGACATCAGCGTTTCGTTGTACTCTTGTTTCCATACATGTAAATCCTGTCGTCGCCAAACATTTGTCCGGTACGAACTTTGCTGGATCCAAAACACCAAAGAATGCCAAGGCAGCGATCATTATCAGAATGATGAGGAACGCCCATGCGTAAGTAAATAGGAACTCAAGCGCACTTTGCCCTCTTTTAACATTCATGAAATCCGCCTCTCACACTCAATCGTGGGATCAAAAATTAATTAGTACGTGAGCTCATTAACAAGTCAAATGGCTTGTAACCGAGCGTACCACCATCAGTGTAATTGCCTGAGATCTGAATTTGCAATCGTTCATTGATTGCAGGAGTTGTGACACCACTGCAGTTGATTCGCAGGACCATTTCTTGACCTGAGTTCAATGTAACATCGCTTGCTGTCCAGTTGTTAGAGTTTGCAAAGACTTCTGCCAAAGCAACACATGCTCCGGAACCTGAAACTGTCATAACTGGAGTTGAATTGAAGATTGCTACTTTACCACCGCTGTTTACAAGTCGGATCTGAATATGACCTTCGCCTACGCCTGCAGTAGTTGTGACTCGTGATTCCACACATGCGAAACCAGTAGTTGCGACACACTTATCAGGAATGAATCGAGCGGGGTCCAAGACACCGAAGAATGCTAATGCTGCAATCATAATCAAGATGATTAAGAATGCCCATGCATATGTGAACAAAAACTCCAATGCGCTTTGTGCTTTTTTATTAAACATCGTCTTGCCTCTCATGTGTTTTATATTATTCATAATGCTGTATATAAACCTATCTTATACCTAATTAGTACGTGAACTCATCAACAAGTCAAATGGCTTGTAACCGAGCGTACCACCGTCAGTGTAATTGCCGGATATTTGAATTTGTAATCGTTCATTGATTGCAGGAGTTGTGACACCACTGCAGTTGATTCGCAAGACCATTTCTTGACCTGAGTTCAATGTAACATCGCTTGCGGTCCAGTTGTTAGAGTTTGCAAAGACTTCTGCCAAAGCAACACATGCTCCGGATCCTGAAACTGTCATAACTGGAGTTGAATTAAAGATTGCTACTTTACCACCGCTGTTTACCAGTCGGATCTGAATATGACCTTCGCCTACGCCTGCAGTAGTTGTGACTCGTGATTCCACACATGCGAAACCAGTAGTTGCTACACATTTGTCAGGGATGAACCTCGCCGGGTCAAGAACACCGAAAAACGCCAATGCTGCAATCATAATCAAGATGATCAAGAATGCCCACGCATATGTGAACAAAAATTCTAATGCGCTTTGCGCACGTGTATTCTTTTTAATCATAAAACCTCTCCCTGAAAACGATTATTTATAAATGTTCCTAATTTCATCGTCGGCAGCTCCTCATTATAACGCAATACCTCCAAATATTGATTGGAGTATGAGCGAGAATATATAGTAGCAAAAGAGTGATCCTATCAGGAAAATTGGAATATATTTGAGTCCTGATTTGATATTTCCTCTTTCGATGATGGAAACAATCATTGACGAGAGAATTGATACGACAACGACAGCCCATGTTGAAAAGTCCTTGAATCTTCCTACGTCGATGCTTCCGGCACGGATATTAATAGGCGAATTTGCAGATGCACCCGATTCAGATAGCTTGAGTACGAACGTATCCATGAAATTAAGCAAGTGATATGATAATGCGAACAGTGCTGGCGAGATTACAATGACAATTGCGCCAATGAAAATCATGTATGTGATGACGGAAGCCGCCATTTCTGCCTTCAATTTCTGATTATTCTTCAAATTAGTGACAAGACCGTCTATAATATGGCTGATTTTACCACCGCTGTCTAATTCACCTACAATAAGGTTCATCGCTCGACGGACCATAGGAGATTCATATTTCATTGAGAATTCAACCAAGGCATCTGAAAGGTCGTGACCAGTCATGACTCGCTTGAGAACTAACTCCATTTCAACCGCAAGTACACCAAAACGTGGCTTAATTGCCATCCACAACGCTCTGTCAAACGGCAAACCGCTCTTTAGGTTGGTCGATACCAGCTGCAAATAATCTGGTAAAATTTGCTCGATAATGCCTGTTCTTCGATAGATTACGAGGTCCAAATAGAGATAGATGACAGCAGTACAGAAAGTGACAAGGATAAGACCGATACCGGCGAATGATACGAATGTACCGAGGAAGAAGTAAACCGTATTTTCAGGATCTAGTTGTGGATAGACAAGACCAAGATATGCCAAACTCGTTAAAAACATCGCAGCAAAAAAGAGACCGCCAAAGAAACTATATGGTTCGTCAGAGATGCCGGCTTTGAGTAAATATTCACGAAGGTGCGGCTGCGCATTCTTCGGTACGAAAGCCTTTCCAAACGTGTCTAGCAACCTCATACGTTCACCGATGGTCGAATCTGTCTAAAGACCGACGAGAAGAAGAATTGGATACCTACAATGAAAATAATCATGAGTACATAAATACTCGTTGTGATTTCAAACGAAAGCATACTTGCGACGACAATGAATAGAGTCATACCTAGACTTGGGAGTACGATTGCACCCAACATATAGAATAAAGCAATTGAACTGAGTTTCTTAGAGTATCTTTGGATTTCTAGCGCTTGCTCTTGTTCGATTTCCTCGATGACTAATTCGAGATTTCGCGTGATATCCACACCAACTTTAATTGAGTTATTGATTTGGAATAAGATTTTCTTGAAATATTTGGATGCAGAGTGCTCCTGTGCGTTGTTGAGCGCTTGTTCAATTGGTGTACCAAAGTTGATGTCATCTACGATTTCTTTGAAATATTTAGCTGCGACACCATAACTCTGCGAAATATCGATGAGTGCGTTGAATAATGGCTTACCTGATCCTAGTTTGATAAGCAAGAATCTGCCTGCAAATAAGACTTCATTATCGATTTCAAGACCGCGCTTTCGAATTGTTGCGCGAGGGACGTTCATCTGCAACGTCAACATGAAGATAAATACCGGCGGGAATGATATGATTGCTAGAGCTGGAGGGAGACCTGCTTTGTCCAACGGGAAAAATGCAAGTATACTAAAACATGCTGCATACATGAATGAACTCGTAAGCGTCTTCTTCACAAAATCGTGAGGGTTCACAGACATGTGAGCCGAAATCAGGTCGTGTCTGAGGTTCGGAAATTGGTTGAAAACGAATCTTACTAGGTCCATAGGTTCACGTCAGTACGAGTTTTCCTCTATAATATTCGGCCATGATCTGACCAATCTTGTTAACGTCACGGATATTTCGCTCAACGAGCCACTTGAGGATTTTGATTTTTACCGCGATATTCTTATCGATGTCGGCGTCGGACATACCAGTATACAATTTGAGAGTCTCACGGAAGACCTTCGATTCGTTCTTCGGTCGAAGATCGTCTTCTCTGACATCAAGTTGATACATGACGTTTGCGTCACCTGATTGCAAGATTTCTGCGATTTGGAATGTTCTTCTCAGACCGTTTCTTCTGTTACGGTTTTGGACAAGGAATAATGAAAGTGCAGACAACATCGGTTTTGGAAGATTGATCGGCGGGTTACACATACGCACAATCGCTTCGTCAGCAGTATTTGCGTGGAACGTACCATAGACTGAGTGACCAGTGTGCATGGCTTCCATGAGGATTTCCGCTTCTTCACGTCGACGGATTTCACCGACGATGATTCGGTCTGGACGCATACGCAATGAGTTGACAAGCAAGTCCAACATCGTAACTTCCCCTTTTCCTTCAGGGTTTGCCATACGAGTTTCCATCGGAACCCAGTGCAAGTTTCCTGGCAACATCAATTCACGAGTATCCTCGATTGAAATGATACGCTGGTTTGGAGGGAAGAAATTTGCCAAAACGTTCAACATAGATGTTTTACCGGAACCAGTACCACCTACGATTAAAACAGATAATTCGTTTTCAATCGCTAGCCAAACTAATGCCGCTGCCGAGTGCGAAATAGTTCTCTTTCGCAAGAAGTCAGTAATCGTCCACGGATCTTTTGCGAACTTACGGATAGTCATCGTGTTACCACGAGTGGAAATCGGATAGAGTGTCGCGTTGATACGGTCACCAGTCGAAAGGTGCGCGTCCATCAATGGAGATAATAGTGTGATTTCTTTGTTGACGTCACGACCAATCATCGTCGAATAGTGTCGAATTTGCTTTTCTGATTGGATTTTTAGATTTGTCTTACACCAGCCGAATTGACGGTGGAAAATCCATACACACTCTTGTGAACCGTTGACGACGATTTCTTCCAGCGTGTCGTCTTTGAGAAGGATTTCTAAGTCACCTAAACCTAAGTCTTGGCTGATGATATAGTTCATCAACATATTTCTAGACTTTTCTTCAATGCCCGGGAAGTATTTGTCGAGGAGCTTTTCGACTTCTTGACGGAACATATCACGGATTTTTACGATTTCTGAGTTTTCGTCGAAATGGATTTTTCCTAAGTTGACGTTTGAGATGAACTCTTCACGGATTTTTTCTAAGATGACTTTTGTGACTTCAGAAATGTTCGCAACGGATGAGATATACTGCGGTACAGATTCTGCGTCACTTTGGATGATTCTTACATTGACGACGATATCGTTTATCTTAATCGTGTATGTTGCGAGGAGTTCTTCTTTCATGGTCAATTACAGATGCGATACCATCTGCTTCACTTGCGTTATTCTTTCTCTGAGCTCTCTTGCTCGTTCTTGCATAAGTCTGATTTCGTCGGATTCTTTTGAGTCTTCGTCATCAGCGGCCTGAGGAATGGCGATGGGATTTTGCATGACGACAGGTTTTTGAACTGGGGCGGGAATTTGAATGGACACTGGCTTTTGTGCCGCGACAGGCTTTTGTTGTTCTAATGCACTTACAGGTGTTTTTGCCACACTTGCAACTGGTTGTTGTACTGGTCGAGCCGATTGCACATTCTGAGTTTTCTGTGCAGATAGTGTTTTTTGAATCGGTATTTGAGTAGGAACTGGTTTTGAAATTGCTTCTATTTGAGCCGGAGTGATTAACGCAGCGACAGCTTGTTGCGGCTTGCTTTCAACTTGTGTTTGTGGCGCCATCGGTTCTTGAGTTGGCGACGCCTGCTGAATTGGAGCCTGTGAAGTATCTTGCGTTTGCGGGACTGTCGGAGTTACCTCAGACGAAACAGGTATTTCTTGTTGTTGAATCTGCTCTTGGATTTGTTGCAGTTGTTGCTGCATCGCGTCGGCTTCTGCTTTCTCCTGCGGCACTTCAAATTGAAGATCCTCAAGTTCAGGCAGTTGCGAGACCACTGACTTTTTTTGGCCGAAACGTGCCAGGAATTTTTGACTCAACGGTGATTTTTGTGCAGGTTGTGACGGTTTCTGCGAAGGTGTTACTTGCGATACTGAAGATTGTAAAATTGGCGCTTGGTACAATGGAGCAGTTTGATGAGTTTGCACTGTTGGCGTTGGTAATACATTTTGTTGAGTAGATTGTGTCTCTTGTGCAATTGTCTGACGAGACATTTCTGATTGAGCTGTTTGCGGTTGCTGCAATGGTTGGTTTGGTTGATTGTACTGCGATTGAGAAGGCGATACTTGGGATTCTTGCATGATTTCTTGAGCAAGAATGTGATCTTCGATAGTCGATGCATCTAAAGGCGAAGCATAGGGATCAGGAGTTGTTGGGACCGTACGAACTGGCACTGGTGGCTGGACTGGCTGTGGAGCGGACTGCAACACTGGCTGCGCAACTGGCGGCATTTGACTTGCCCGTGCTGCAAGTACGTTCTCTGCTTGCGGTATTGACGGGTTAGCATGCGGAGAATTCTTGAGCACTTCTGCGTATTCTGATTTGAGTTGATCAGATTGTTTGTGAAGACTGAGTTGGTGGTTAATAGACGACATCAAATCAAATAATTGCACTTTTTGATCGGCATAGCCTGCAGGCAATCCCATGTAAATTTCAGCCATTTGATCGTATAATTCTCGACCTTGATCGATAGCGCCATTTGCAATAGCGGCACTGGCGAAATCATGCAACGATTTCATCTGGTTGAATGTTTTTGTAATCAATGTGTCATGAGACGCATCCTTTCGCTGTTTGAGATAGAGATAGAATTTGAGAATATCATCTTGTGTGCGAGTCTTTCGCTCGACAAATCCTGCAGGAAGACGGTCATATAATTTTCGTATTTCAAGATACGCGCGTGCTGCTTCATCGAGTTGATTTGAGTCGACAAGCGTCTTTGCTTCATCCAATTTCTTGTAAAGTTCATCTGTCAATTGCAAGAATTGGACGTTTGTCGATGAGAGTGAGTCAAGCAATTTTGCGCGCATCGCAGCCATTCGCTGTTTGAGACCGATTTGATGCATACGCGACTGCTCAGCGATGTCTAAGAGTGCTGCATGGAGTTGGATAAAAGAATCAAACGCTTTCTGATAATCGCCTTGAGTAATATTCGCATCGATAGCATTACACAGGCTTTCAACATTTTCTGCCGATGCTTGATGCGTTGCGGTCAACGCAAAATGGCTGTCTGCAATTGATTTCGCATCGATATCAGCACCATCAGCAGAAACTGTTATTGGCTGTGGAGCAGCAGGCATCGGAGTCTGTGGTTGGTTGATGACTTCTTGTTTTTGGAATTGTGACGGTAATGGTATAGTTTCAGCCGCAGTGAATGACGCCGCACCAGCCATGTTATTGAGAGAAGGTGATATCGCAGGCGCTTTTGACGTCGGTGTACCGACAAATCCTTGGACTGGTTTGTTATCACTGGTAATAGTCCTTGGCGGCGCAATTGCCGGATCAGTGAGCGCTTGGTCCAGGAAATCGTCAATGTTCATATGTACGCGTCGCCTCGAAGGATCTGGAGATATTTATTCCAGAGGGGTGCAATTTTGTCTTCTGCAATGTCCCTGTTTTTGGCTTTCAAGAAGAATTCCTGCCGCAATTTCTCGACGTTGTCGTTGAGATACAAGAGCCATAATTGCTGGATGCGCGCATCTGGCATACCCTTGTTTCTTGCTTTGGTAAAGAAATCTTCTTTGTATGTAAAACCAAGCATCGTCTGCGTTTCTTGAGGTTTCTTCACCAGGTACACGTAGGGCGTGATGAACTTGTACTCAATGCCGATGATGCCTTCTTCGAGCAGGAAATCAACCCAACTCTGCAATATGGGTTCAGCTACATGTAGAATCTTGGCAGCGTTATCTATCGATACCAATTTGTTCTTTTCTAAGAATTGTATGAAGTCGTCTACCCCTGTGGTGATAACTCCCTCTGCGTCGCCCATACCGAATGAAAAAAGTCGTTTGAACATATAAAAACTTTCGTCACTATTTTAGAATAGTTATCCCTGTTAGACCATATTGGAAAAGAGATGTACCTGTTTTACCAAAAAAAGCAAAAATATCACACACCTGACTCAGGCGCATTCTTATAACAGTCTTACAGCAGTCTCAGAGCAGCCCTATAGCAAGATTGGCTCTCGTTTAAGAATTACACATGAGCGTCGTATTAAACAGACGTTCTGTCGAGTTAATGTATCGAACTAAGTGCGTATCATCCAGTCTGAAATATCTGTACGCAGGCACGTCACTAATACTGTCAACTTCAAGCAAGTTTTGCGACAGAGGCACACAGTCCCAAGGATATGTCCAATATAAGTAATCGACAAACGTGCGATTGACTTCGCTTGCAGTCGTACCCATTAACGCAGGATTGATCAACGACTCGATTCCGTATGAGGAATTCGTGGTGACGTTTGAGAAGCGCATCAAAAACGAAGGCGAATTATTATTTTCAGTGTAATTTGTTGAGTTAATATGCGCGATGAGCTGCGATATATTCCAAGTACCCGAAATGACATGCGTATCTTCGATTATTGGCGTGTACGGCGCGTTATTGAGGACGAACAATGGATCTCGGATACCATAGATAGGTACAGTTGCGGTAATGAATAACGTGCGATTTTCCCAACTCATCGTACTGTCAACAAGCGAGTACTCAAATAGCATGTCCACAGACACTTGCCATGGATCAGTTTGATACACGCGGTATTTGTAGTTAGAATAATTCAAGGAAAGATTGAGATTTAATTCGTCTTGAGCTAGCGTTCGCAGATTTGCGATCAATGCGTTGAGAGTAATGTTTGAATACAAAGGCGACAATGTGTACGGTTGAATCGTACCATTCGTCAATAGCTGATAGAATTTGCCTTGGAAATCAGCTTCTGTGACGTATTCACCAGTCTCGTTGTCCATATAGTTAATCATGCCGTTGAGCGCACGGTGCGTCGCAAGAGTGAGAATATTTCGTAAATGGAATTCCTCCAAGTCACGGACAAAATTATTGAGCGTACGACTTCTTACTGATGAAGAATAGTCAATAGGCTTATCATCTTTAATTGATGCAATTTCGTAGTATAGCAAGAACATCGCAACTAATAGAATCGCAATGAATGTGAGGAAAAACGCTTTCTTATAGTTTACCATAAGGAAATCTCCATGATATATGGCCCTATCATATTCGAATCATTCGTCACACCGATGACGATGCCTCGCGTTTTTATCACAAAGGCGGCGTTTTCCTGAGTAATATCCTTAACGCTTTTCTCGTACAGGAGCGTATCGTTGATGAGAATTTCGATATTATAATTTTCCGGCGTAACGTTTTCTACGAAACTTTCGATGACGCCGCGCGCGTCATATGTATTACTGCGATTGTACAAATACGCGACTACGTCAATGATCGAACGATAGTTATCGCTTTTTGTCAACGTGTTGTTAAATCGAAGTGCAAGAATGTACGCATTCGCGGTTTCGTTGACTTTTGTCTTACTGAGTTGCGAAAGGACGTCGATTGAGCTGGACGCCGCCTGATATGTGGCTGGAACCGACGACAGATTTGTGAAGACCAGAATAAGGCCCGCCAAAATAACAACTACTGCGAATATCGTATCTAAAACAAAAAAGAAGCCACGCTTTTTTTGGCGCATGATGCTCCCTAGCTGGAACGGCAAACTGGGATTATTATCTTCACCGGTTCGCCATCCTGCAATGCTACTCTTTCGATGACTACGAGTGTCGTACCGCTTGGACATTGTATTTGTCCTGTCGATGTGGATGAAGTCACATATGGAGCTGGAGTACCTTCACATGCAGAAACAGTATATTCAATTCCTGCAATACTTACTAGATAATCGTATCCGGAAATCTTGCCGTCTAGTGCTGTAGCCATCGTGGTGTTATAGAATGCACAACCATTGAATCCGTCACATGCCGCAGAACAAATAGTCGGCTGCGCCGTGGTCGTACAGTCATTTTGACAGACACCTGTCGTTAATGTCATATTCAATTGATTGTTTGAGACGTATGAAAGGTTGAGTGCGAGAATTTCACTGTTAAACGAAGTCTTAGATGCAAAGATTTTGTACGTTGATGCAGGAAGTACAGTGAACTCATAGTAACCTGTTGCGTCCGTCGTCGTATTTCTGAAGGAATTCTCACCAGTTGAACTGACAAGTAATAATGTGACTGTTACACCGTTCACACCGTAACCTAACGAATTCTTTACGTAACCACTGAGGTTGGCTGAACAGTCGGGATCAAACGCGTCAACGTCCGGGTAGACGAAGTATAGCACGCCAGTATAATTATATCGTGAATAGTTGGCAGCGCCGTTACGCGAATGTTGATAGAATTCTAATGCATTACAATTATTGTCCAAGGATGAAAGACCGCCGCTGCAAATTTCAGTATCTCCTTGTATATCAGCAAGTCCGCCAGGGAGCGTTGTCCAACTCCATGATGAGCCATCGTGTAAACAGAAGCTAAATGATGTGAATCTCTCGTCGTATGTGTTATCTCGACTATAGAAGACTGTGTTTTCTGAGCAGATGCCATGATATCCTGGCGTACAGACATTCGGATATGGTTTGGATGTAATTCCTAAATCTTCGATTGTGGTTGGGCCGCTGTAGGGACCATCTGCACAAACGGCGTCAGTCAAATTATCTGCGTCATAGTCGTAAAAGTACGGTTCAGAATAATTCCAAGGATATTCTGTATAATTGAGCGATGGTGAACAAAGGTCTCCATATGCCGCAAATGCCGCAGGGAATACAAGAAGCGCAAGAACAACACTGATTGTTAGCAAAAGTAGGCGTCTCATTAACTCACCGTGTCATTGCATGCATATTGGCCGTCGATGAGTATTGAACTCGAACCGATACCATATGCGCCGTCAATTGGGAGCAATGTTCCGTTTGAACTGACGACTATTATACAGAAATCGTCTTCTAGGCCAAGTTCTGCTTTAAGCGACTCGTAATCCATTTCCTTGAGTCGTTCTAATTTGTCTTTGTTCACGACATTGTTCTCGATAAACGCAATCGTTCGAGCGTCGTCAGACTGCCCGTAGAATTTATTGATGAATAATTCGCTGGTCTGAACAACCTCTTTCGCCTGCGGTTTTTCTTTGATTGTCATCGTCGCGATGATTATGATAAATACGAGAATGAAAACAGCTATCGCAATCAACATCTCTGTTGACCAGTGTTGCCCCTTAGAACCCAGTTTGCGTTGCATTGTGTTTTTTTACTAAAAAGGATTTATAAATGTGTGGATGAAGAGTTAACATCTCGATTCAATATGATTTTTCTTAATCGACTGTGCAATCGAATAACTTAACTTACATCACTTGTACAATTCATTGCGCCGTCGACATAGATATTTTCTGAGCCGACGCCATATTTGCCATTGATTGGGATGACATTACCATTCTCATCTAGCAAGATAATGCAGAAATCGGATTTAATACCTAATTGCGCTTTGAGACTTTCGTAATCAAGCTCAGAAAGTTCAACGAGTTTGTCCGTATCTACAACGTTTCTGTAAATGAACTCATATGCACGTGGAGAACTCGGCTCTGAACTGTAGAATCTTTCCAAAAAAATCTCGCTTTCGGATTGAACTTTACTTAACGGCGTTGGTTCACGCACTTGCACTATCGCAAAAACGGCAATGAACATGACTATAAAGACACTGAGCGATACAATAATCTCAACAGACCAATTTTGTGCCCTCTTTTGCATTGATTCGCTATTTATAAGTACGCCTTTAAGAACTTTACGGCATGTCCTTGCACATTTTCACAATGCGATGAGCAATGCAAGAAAATAAAGCAATAAACTTGGCACGCCAATCCAGATTGCCACTTGACCCATCGTTAGCTCTGCGTCATGGTGCGCAGCGTGATTGTTGTGGTGTTGCCCGTGTTGACTATGAGCATCATGGTAAATTGTAGACTGACGAGGTTTTACCGGTATACGATGATATCTGTGATCATAGTGGAGCATATATTAACGGATTTGATGCTACAATAAAAAGCTATTGGGTTGAGTTCAGCCATAACTTATCGATTCAAATCTAGAAAGACGCTTTTTTTACAGCTACGCCGCTTGACTTGAGCAGTTTTACTAGTTGCTGTTTTGTGCACAATCCTTTTTTAGCGCCGATGTATCCAAGTACAGATTGTGAATTGACGATGCCGGCAGCTAACGAAACTGCGATATCGCTCGTCATTTGATATGACCATACAAACGCTGCTGCGAACGCGTCGCCTGCACCTGTCGACTCGACGACTTTTACTTTTTGCGGCTGCGCGATATAATATCCATCGCCATCATAACACGAGACTTGAGACGAACCGTCAGTAATTACAGAAATGGGAATTCCTAAATCATGCAAACGCTTGTGCATCTGCGGCACTTTCTTTTTCTTCGTGAGAGCTTTCGCCTCTTCTTTGTTGAAGATAAGAATATGTGTTGCGCTTAGGATCTTGCGAATTGCACCAATACCTTTGGTAACTTGATACATGCTTGGGTTAAAGGCAATGAATATGCCGTGTTTTCTTGCGTAATCTGCAAGAGCACCTTGCGTTTTTAGTGACTGACCAATCATACTTGAAAAGTAGAACCAGCGAGTCTTTGGCAGGCGTACTTTGTTCAGTCTGTCATTTGCGCCTTTGTAAGTGAGAATAGTTCTGTCATGTGCAATAGCGTCAAGTATTACAGAATATCCAGTCTGTTCCGACGATGTTTGTCCCAAAAAAGAGACTTTTTCATTTGCCAGGGAATTTTGAATTTGTTTTCCTTGAATGTCATTTCCAACGCAACCGATATAGCCAGTCTTTAGTCCAAGACGTGAGAATGCGACCGCAGTATTTGTTCCGCCGCCGCCAAGTTCCTGTTGCAGACTGTTGATGAGGATTTTTCCTCCAGAAGGATATCCTATCAATTTCTTTCCAATAGGATTGACTTGCGTATGTGCAAATACATCGACAGTTGCACTTCCACAAGTAACAATATCAAAAGCCATATCATTCTTTTTCGTAGAAGGATTTTTAAATATTCTTAAAACCAAGCAAACCATGCGACTCTACGTTATTCGTCACGGATATTCTGAAGGAAATGCGATGGGCATCTATGACGACGATCCCACGGACAATTTGCCACTATCCGAAGAAGGAAAAATGCAAGCACAAGAACTTGCCCAACGTTTCCCACGCGTCGATTGCGTTTTCGTGTCGCAATTTCTTCGAACACAGCAGACAGCAATTATTGCAAACACACACCGAGTGCCGATGTATATCGACGCACGGCTCAACGAAGTGAAAACGGGAAAAAACAGACAGCAATACGTAAAAAACACCATTTACGCCGAAACTTTTGATCAAATCATCATCAGAGTTCGTTCCTTCTTAGGAGATTTATGTATAGAAGACGTCGAGCATGTCGCAGTTGTCACGCACGCAGACATTGTTGAAGCATTCTATAATATCTTGGGCGGAGTGCACACCGACAAAATTGATATGATCAGTATCCCGAATTGTTCTATTCATGAATTCACGTTAGATAGAAATTTCAAGTAGGCGCCGAGTCAAAACTTAATAGAATCTAAAATGTCGTGTGCGTTTGCAGCGTTTTCTAACATGCTAAGTTGTCGCAGTGTCAATGGGTCTAATGCGCCAGTGATTCTCGTCTTGATGAAAAGACGTTCTTCGGTCGTGATTCGTGCCGCTTCGTCTGCGCGCGTAAGTCCATATGGATATCCGATAAACGTTGCATCCATGCTATTTGATACAAGGGCGCCTAGCACTGACTGAATATCAACAGATTTTTGCATGTCGACGCGAAAGACGTACTCGCTTTTCGAATTTAGCTTTGCAAATAACAAGTAATACTCCTTTGATTCACCGGCGTTGACAAACCATGCGCCTGACTGATTCTGGCTCATAAGAAAAGAAGTAATGGGATATCCACTTGATGTCGTTAAAGTGCACGTTTTGGAAACCGCTGCGACAGGATGTGTGTACCGGGACAAGATTGCCTTCTCGGGGTCGCTTCGATGCAACAACGAACCGTCCAACACGACGAGCGATTTCTCATCTTGGGCAAAAATGAGTTCAGTAAGCTTTCGGATATGATTAAGCACCGCAAGCATCTGACTTTGTGCGTCGAATTCAGAAAACAACAAATCCGTGTTATTTATCAGCGAAGGTAATGGCAGCGGCTGTGCCTCAAAAGAATATGTGACTTGATATTCTTTCTTTGTTTTTTGTATTATCACGCCACACGTAGCCGTCTTCACTTCTGATTTGAATCGCGGAAGATGACTTTGCGATACTTTTGCGACCTTGATGACGCCGACACATAGAGTAGGAGAGAGAAACAACGGGGCACTTCCACCATCGACAAAGACAATCGGCTCAGTCGAAGCTCGATCTGTGAGGTGGACAAAACTTTCGTTGGTGATAGGTAGAGAATCAACGTCTTTCACTTGCAACGATTCAAAGAAAGAACCGCTCTTTCCAATCGCTTGCTGAGTGGCTTTGGTTATTTGAGACGCAAATGAGTCGAACATAGGCAGGGGATGGCACATATCTTCATAAGCATTTCGCTGCGGTTTTCTCGCAGGAGATATGCTTTGTGCGCCGAGGAATAGATGTGAATTGAGATAGTACTTGCATTTTGCTACTTGGTCAAAAAATTGTAAAAAAAAGAACTTAGAATTACTTCTTCGTGACTTTTTCTTCTTTAAGTACAAACTTCGCGATGAGGAATACAACCCATGCGATAATTACGAAGTTGATAAGTGCGCCCAAGAATGCGCCCCATCCGAGAACAATCGGTCCAAGTGTCCATGTTGCAGTTTGCCATGCGCCTCCCGGAATGAATGGAGTTATGATTGGCATGACGATGTTATTTACCAAAGATTGGATAAGTGTCGTTGCAGCTACGCCCATGATAAAGGCAATCGCAAGTCCTACAACTTTGTATTCATTGAGGAATTCTTTGAACTCTTTGATTACTTGTTTCATTATTTCACCTGTTTCTCAATTCCGATTTGGAATTGCTCAGACTTGATTTTGTCTGAAGCTGTATGAGAGAATGTTATTTCGTCGACTGATTCTATATCCGTGATGCCGCATCGATCCGTAATTGCTGTTGAGAAAGCCGTAATTGCATCTTGCAATTTATCGGACACGTTGTATTGTAGCGAGATTCTGTCCTTCTTTTCAAGTCCTGCATCTTTTCGCAGCGATTGTACACGACGCATGAATTCACGCGCGAGTCCTTCTTGTTCAAGCTCTGCCGTAATCTTTATCGTCAAGAAAACATTTCCTTTTGGAATGTCCGATGACGTGAACCCTTCACCGACGGATTTACTGATTTCGACATATTCAGGTTTTATCGTGAAGACTGTCTTTGCTACAGCCAATGTATAGGGTTTGTTCTGCGCAAACGAATCAACCATGGATTTTGCATCTGGTCCGGACATGCCGTTCAAAATTTGACCAACTGTAGCGGTGTCTTTGCCGAGCTCTTTGAGCTGCGCATATTTGGGTTTGATTGTGTACTGGACATGCTCAAATGTCGCTGTCGTGACTAATTCTTTGACATTCGTCTGGTTTTTGATAAGATCTCCAAGCATGTGCACTGCGCTGATTGTCGCGTCATCTTTTGTGAGGACGGTTGCAGTCTGCAATGGCCATCTCACACCGACGTTCGCTTTTTCTCGAGCAGAAAGTATTGCCTGCATGATTGTGTCCGCTGTTGCAAAAGACGCTTCCAGTTTTTCATTGATGAGTCTCTCATTTGGCGCTATTACATCCCATGATACCAGACTGATTGAGTCATGGACGCAGTCGGCTGTGCCCAGATTCTTTTTGAGAACTTGGTACAATTGCTCTGTAATGAACGGAACGACTGGATGTGCCATCACTAAAATCTTGAAGATTGAATCATACAATGTGTGTGCCACTGCCGCTTGCTCTGCAGGCGTGCCGCTTGCCATCTTATCTCGGATAAGTTGGATATATGAACGCGATACGTCAAACATGGCAGTCTCGAATTGCTCTGCAATTGCAAAAATATCGTATGCCTCGTACGCAGCCTGGATTTTCTTTGTTGCCGATGCGACTTTGCTGAGAATATACAATTCTTCGACACTGAGTTGCTGCGTTGTAACGCTCTTGGCTTTCACACTTAATGTTCGCGGATCGATTCCTGATTGTTCGACAGCGTCAACAAGATAGTATGCAGTGTTATAGAGAATCGATAGATTTCTATAATGAAGCTTGACTTCGTCCCAACTGAAATTGAAATCTTCACCAGGGTTTGCTTTTGAAAAGTAATATCGAAGTGTGTCTGCACCGTATTTTTGCGTTATTTCGTTTGGCGAAATGATGTTGCCTAACGACTTTGACATTTTTACGCCGCCTATGTCAGTGACCATGCCGTGCATATACACTGCTTTGAACGGAGATTTGTTGAATGCAGCAATGCTTGACACCATCAATAGATTAAACCATCCTCGAATCTGGTCCGCGCCCTCGCAAATGAAGTCCGCAGGGAAAAATTCATTGAATAGGTCAGTTCGGTTTGGAAAATCTAAAGCGTTCCAACTTGCTGCACCGGCATCAATCCAAACATCAAGGACGTCTATGACGCGTCTGTATATTTTTCCATCTTTTTCAATGACAACGTCGTCAATCCAAGGTTTGTGCGGTTCGATCTTCGTCTGACCCGTTAACTGTTCTAATTCGTCAACGCTGCCGACTACCAAAATATCTGTCGCGTCGTCTTCGTTACGCCAGACTGGAAGTGGTGCTCCCCAGAATCGCTGTTTTGAAATTGAATTGTCACGCAAATTGTTGAGCCAATTGTTGAAAGAGTTATACGCAGATTTTGGAACCCATTGAACTGCATTGTTCTCTTCGATCATTCTTTCTTTGAGGTCTTCGACTTTCCAGAACCACTGCTTAGTCGCTCTAAAACAGACTGGAGCGCCACTTCGCTGTGCATGCGGATACTCGTGTTCGACGGTTGATGTGAAAACAACTGCACCTTTTTCCTGCAAGTCTTTGATAAATAATTTATTATCGGGAATCGCGCAGCGTCCAGTAAATGGTCCTGCGTCCTGGAATGTTCCTTGTTCACTTAATAGATTGAAAGGCGGAAGACCGTTTCTCCATCCAACTTCAAAGTCTTCTGGACCGCAACCTGGTGCGCAGTGAACAAGCCCCGTACCGGCGGTCGTGTCGACGTACTCGTTTGACATCAGCACAGTATGTAATTTTGGAGACGTGAGATGGATTTTTTCGTAATGGTCTTTCATCTCGTCACTAAACGGGTGTATGTATGATACGCCTTCCAAATCTGCGCCTTTCACCGTCTTTAGAATCGTAAAATCGTTATCTGTCGCATGTCGTATGAAGACGTTTGCAAGCGGGGCAGCGACGACCCAGATCTGCTTCGTGCCTTCGAATTCAACTTCGCAATATTGATAGTCGACGTCAGGGTTGACCATCACTGCAAGATTGAAAGGAATCGTCCAAGGCGTTGTCGTCCAAATGATGAGACTTGTATTCTCTTCGCCACGGATCGGGAATTTTACGAAGATTGATGTATCTTTGACTGTCTTATACTCAAGTTCGTGTTTTGCTAATGCAGTTTCGTGCATCCAATCCCAATAGACAGTTCGTGCTCCTTCGTAGAGTCTGCCCTCTTCATGGAGTTTTTTGATGAGCCACCAAATTCCGCTGATATACTCGCGGCTGATAGGCATGTATGGATTAGAAAAGTCCATACTGACGCCCAGGCGCTGAAAGTCCTTGTTCATCAATTCTGCATGTGTCTTACAAAAGTCAAGGCATTCTTGCGCAAATTTATCGGTGCCAAACGCTTCAATTTCTTCTTTGTTTTTGAGATTGAGCTTCTTCATGACTTTTGCTTCAGTCGGAAGTCCGTGCATATCATACCCTGCGCGGTCAAACATTTTATGGCCAGTAAGGCGTTTGTATCTGAGGATAATATCTTTAAGACTTGAATTCCAGGCTTGGCCTAGGTGAATCTGACCAGACGTATACGGCGGACCTTGTAGGAAGAAGAACTTCTTTCCGTCCTCGTTTTTCTTAGACAGTTGTGCTCGTACATCTTTCTCTTCCCATAGCCATTGTATCTGGGGTTCGTACTCGATTGGATTGAATGCGCTTTTCTCGACCATTTTCGTATTGAAGGGTGGGTATAGTTCGTTTATAAAGGTTTGGCGCAACTTCCCGATTTTTCCGAGGTAAGCCGGCTTCCTTCACTTTCAATTCTATTGCGAAATTTTCAACACACAATACTGCCGACGATGGAAAAACTCTTTGCGCGAGAGTAACAAAGCTTTATATTGGATTATACTGAAAGAAGGGGTAAAGCACTATGCCACGACAGACTGAATTTCAGATCAAATTCGCACATTCGATTAGTCCTGATTTTCTTTCATCAATAGGCGCAAAACGACTGAGCCACGTTGTCCACACGGATTCATATTATCTTTCACCTTCACGCCATTCACGGCTTATACGCGTGCGCAAAGAAAACGATAACGAAACGATTGCGTCCTATCGCTCTGAACTATCACATGAACATGTTCGGGGAGTTATTGTCGACAACATCGGTCCAAAAGAGCTTAATAGCATTCTCAAGAATTACCGACACGTTTTGGATATGAATAAACAGCGCACAATCTATTCATACAAGTCAGTTATCATCAATGTCGATCATGTTGACACACTGGGCGACTTTGTCGAACTGGTGGTCACAGACGAGTCCGCGTATGAAGATTTGATGAACGTCGCCAAGCGACTCAAATTACCTTTGAATATGATGACGACGCAAACGTACTTTCAGTTGGCGTACACGAAAGCAAATACCATGTCGTCACTGCTCTCAACGCTTTCCAGCAATATCGGACGTTTTTCATTCGGTATCTCATCAGGCGTGCTTACGACGCTGGGTATTGTCATCGTATTAAATACGTCAACGTATAACTTTCTTGCAGTTATCGCAGGCATCATCGGAGTCGCAGTTGCAGATTCCATGTCGGATGCACTTGGCGTCTATTCACTCAAGAAATCGGAGCGAGGCGTGAAAACTGCGACAGCACTTCGAAGTGCGATTGCAACATTAATCGGAAAGATCGCATGCACGTCTTCATTCATAATCCCATTCATCTTATTTGAACCTTCAATCGCAATCTACGTGTGCATCCTTTGGGGTGTGATACTACTCACATTCGTAAATGTCCAGATTGCTCGAATCCAGCAAGAGTCTGTTGCGAAAACGGTGTTCACGAACTTGCTTGTTGCAACTATCGTGATTGCATTATCTTTTGCTGTCGGAAATTATCTTTCTCTTTGGGGTTAACTACAACAAAGATTTGAGATGGTCGATACGCTTTTTGACTGCGTCAATGCCAAGCTTCCAAGATTGTGGATTTTCTAGATCAATACCCAAGACTTTTGCAGACTCAACGGTACCAGCAGTACCTCCCAAGCGCATGAACTGATGCAACTTTGGCAAGAACTCGTCTTTATTCTCTTTTAGCTTTTCAAGAATTGTCAACGAGAGGATGCTGCCTATCGAGTAATTGTAACAATAATACGGAGTGTGATAGATGTGCGGGATGTACGACCAAGTCAGCGTTGCGTCTGAAATATGCACCGATGTTCGAAACTGTTCTTTTTGCAGTTGTGCCCAGACTTTGGATAATTCCGCGTGCGTCGTTCCATCTTGAATCATGGCATGCGCTTTTTTCTCAAACATTGAAATAAAAGATTGTCGTGAAATAGTGCTGAACGTGTCCGCAAGATGCGCAAACAAAAGTTGCTTCTGTTTTTCTTTTGGTAACGATTTGAGCTGATGCTCGAAAACTATTTCTTCAAATAATGTGGACATGGTTTCCGCTATGCCCATCGTCGGGTGTGAGGAGTATATTGAAAGATGCTGCGTATATACACCGTGTACTGCGTGCCCTAATTCATGAGCTAGCGTCGACAGGTCGCGATCCTTGCCTAAATATTGCATGAACACGAACGGTTTCTCGTTGTCCGGCAAACTGTAGTTGTATGCGCCGCCGCGTTTGTTAGGATGGAATGTTGTATCTAAGCGTTTAGCTTTGATTAGATCTAAAACAATATCAGAGAATGATGGATCGACATTACGCAACGCATCAATTATCGTTTCAACGGCTTTCGTGTATGGAATATGTTCTTCCACTTGCACGCCGACTGGCGCTTGGATGTCGTATGTCGCCAACTGTTCTAATTTGAGTTCTTTGGCTTTGATTTTGAAAAACTCTTCCCACACTTGCGTGCTTTCTTGTGTCGCTTTAAAGAGCGCCTCTATTGCTTTGACGCTGATGTCTTCACGTTGTGCCCGTACATGCAACGGACTTTCATAGTTTCGCAGTTTCAATGATTCTGTAACATAGTCTCGGACGAGCGCCATGTAGATGTCTGAGAGAATATCAATGTACTCTTCAAACTTTTTGTAGATGAGTTGAGCTGCTTGTTTACGTTTCTCTCGATCCGGATGCATCGAGTAATTTCGCATCTGCGTGAGTGATTTTTTCTCACCGTCGAATTCCCATGAAAATCCTGATGTGATTGAATCGTACAATGTCTGAAACGCCGACGCGCCGGTGATGTCTTTGAGAGAGATAATATTCTCCTCTGCTTCAGATAACGCATACTTGGCGTTCTTATGCTTTTTCTGGAATGCATAGCTGTCGTTTCCTAAAGATTCCCACAACTCTTTTGCCTTTTTCTTGGGCAATTTCATAAACCATAAGCTGAAGAAACGAATCTTGTTTGAAATATCGCCACCCAACTCTTCGGCTTTCTGCATTGCGATCTTTGCCGCTTCGTCTTTGCTGTTCTTGGATGTCTTTAGATATGCGTGCACCTGCAATTTGCTACTTTGCGTTACGATTTTTTTATGTTCTGCGAGAATCTCTTTGAACAAGTCAACCGAGATATCTTTTGTGAGCTGTTCTCGTCGATTCATGAATGCAGTTGTGAGAGTAAGAAGTTCCTGTTTTTTTGTTTCGTATTCTTGCGTACCTATTTCAGGAAAGAAGTCTGAAAAATCCCATTCAGTCTGTTCGTAGTTCATAGAAATTCGTCGAGAGACTGCATTTATATGCTTTCTGTATGCTTCAATAGAAATTGAAATTATGCAGGCGTTTTTGTCTTCTCGATTTTTGGATAGATGCCTTCTTTCATGTAGACGCGAGCTAACGTAAGTGCAATGCCCTTTGGCTGTGACTGCATTTCTTCCGACGTCATTTGCGCGTTAGCAAGACAGACGAATTCGTCTTTGAGTGATAATACTGCAACCATATCGCCTTTCTTAATATCTGATTCTAATTTTGATATGCCTGGAATCGCAACTGGTGCGCCGTGCGTTATTGGATCGATTGTCGCGTCGAATACCCACACTTTTGGAAGATGAACTAACGCGCGAGTGACCGGTAAAACGATCTTTCTTATTGCGGACTCATCGCCTTGTTGTAGATAATGAACTGCGTCGGTGAGTTCTTGCAAGGAATGCATTTCCTTGTCGCTGAATGTAGCGGCTTTTGTTCGGATAAGCTGCTGCATGTGCGCGCCACAACCGAGTTTTGCGCCGATATCCGAGCAAAGTTTTCGAATGTACGTTCCTGCTTGGCAACCGACTCGGAATAAAACATCTTGTCCGTCTATTTCGATGATGTCAAGATAGTAAATGGTTCGTTTTCGCAATTGTCGTTTGACTGCGGACTTCACTGGCGGCAATTGCATAATGTCGCCGACGAATTTTGCGCAGACGTTTCGAATTTTTTCTTCGCTAATCTCTTTGTGGATGTGCATGTAACAGACGTATTCTTTGCCTGCGTTAATGAGAGCTTGGACCGCTTTGGTACCTTCGCCTAGCGCTATCGGTAATACGCCGGTGACGCCTGGATCTAGTGTTCCACTATGACCTGCCGCACTAACTCCCAAAATGTCTTTGACATAGCCGCTGATTTGATGGCTTGTCGGTCCTTTGGGTTTATTGATGCAAACGATACCGTTGTTCAACAGTTCTTTAATGTCCCAATTTTCTGGAGACTTTCCATAGGCTGGATTCGTCGGTTCTTCTCTTCGAACGATGACGGTTCTTTTTGTTTGGAGCGCAGGAAGTTCCATAAATATAGGAACCTAGCAGTGATTTAAAAAGATTCTGAGGTTTTTGGGGTCTTTTTGTATAATAAAAAAAGAAATATTTGTGCCCATTGCGCTTTTGTCTTTTCTTTTTGTCTTTTAGGACTTTTTGGGACTACATGGTGTTGCGAGTCTATTGTTCTAAGCTTCGCGCAGCTTCGTATCCTGCTGCGATGCTTTCGTAGGGGAGACGACCTTTGCCGACTTGCTTGTCTGTCGCAATCTGTTTGTCAAGACTTCGCATGAAGCTTATCTGTTCGTCCTTGCCGATGTGCGAAGCGAATCCGATTAATCCAGTCGGCGGTGCGTTCCACTTGAAGCGTCTTCCTTCAAAGTTGTACATGTCAAAGCCTGCGTTTTGCAACAAGTAGATTCCTGCGCTGATGTCGTGAAGTCCGGCTTTCTTATACGGCACCGCGATGATGTCTGCGTCGCCGGCTGCTGCTTGTGCGAAGGTCAGAGCTATTGATCCGTATTTTTGGATGTCTTTTGCGCCGTAGTGGTTGTTCACTGCATCTCGCACTGCGTCGATTGCATCGTCATTTCCGTCGATGTAAACTCGAAAATCCTTTCTGATGTCTCGCTTTGGCCCGCCATTCTTGAAGGGATAGGCTTTGAGTCGGTGGTACATGCGCGTCGGAGTTTGTTCGGTTCCGATGTAGAGGATATCGCGCATGAAGTCGTAGACTGCGCCGCCGACGAGTTTTTCGCCTCGTGCGATTCCGATGCTTACGGAAGTATTGAATCGTTTTCCGATGAAGTCCTTTGTGCCGTCGATTGGGTCGATATAGGCCGTCAGTCCTGTTGTGTCCTGTGCGTATCCGAACTCTTCTCCGCAGCAGGCGAATTCCGGCTTGAGTATGTCTCTGATTATATGCTCGGCGCCTTTGTCGACATCGGTGACCGGCGATCCGTCCTGCTTGAATATTGTCCCGTATCCGTCGAAAGCTCTGTCTTTGATGTATTCACCCGCTACTACCGCGGCTTTCATCAGGACGCCCTCTAGATCGTGGATCCTGTGCGTTTGGGTGTGCTCTTGTACAAATTTCAATCGTCTTTCTGTCATAATTCTCGTCCTCAATTATGAGGATGAAAAATTTTATATAGAACTAACCTATATATGTTATATAACATATATTTATTTACTTTTGCGCACAGGATATGAGTATGGAAAGAAAACTCGTCAAACAAGGAAGAAATGCATTGACTGTCACGCTGCCATCACAATGGACGGCCGCACGTGGATTAAATGCAGGGAAATCTGTTTTCATCCAAGAGCAAGGCCAAGGATTGTTTGTTTCATCAGCCATTATCACAAAAGATTCTACATTCACTGTCCACGGTCTTGAGAAATCCCGAGGCGTCATCAAACATGCTATGATGGGCGCGTATGTACAAGGATATGATCGCATCATACTCGAATCCAAAGAAATGGTGCTTGCGATGCATCTTTCGCAGAATTTGCCCGGCATGATGATCAAAGATCAAACTGAATCTCGCACAGTGTTTGAGTCTATTGCCACCAAGGAAGAAAATCTTGTGATGATCCTAAAGCGAGTAACGTTTCAGATCAAACTCGTCGCGTCGTCTCTGGTGGATTTGTCCTCTAAGAAAATAGATTTGGAAACATTCGAGGGTCATGAGCGAATGCTCAACGGCACATGCGCGTACGCGCTTCGATACTTGAATAAATACTCTGTGAATACGCCTGAGTACAAATATTTCATGATCATCTCGCAAATTGAACAAGCAGGCGATACGCTTAGCTATTTAGGAAAAAACGGTTGTTCGCTCAAACTCGCCAAAATTATACTTCAGGGCATCTCTGACTATACAATTGCACTCACTGAAAAAGATCCGGCAACCATACGCGAAAAACGAGATGCATTCGTCAAACAAATAGGAACATCTGACTTTCACAGCGGTGTTGCATACACTATGGTCCATGGCCTGTATAATTATCTAGGGTACATCGCGCTGAAAGAATAAGGAGATACGGATGATAGGAGAGAGAACATACAAACTCATCATACAAGAAGCACACGCACTTTCTGATAAACAGCGCGCACTCGTCTCACAGTCTTTTTTCAAAACGGGCGTCGGAGAATATGGAGAAGGAGATGTCTTCATAGGCTTAACGGTGCCAGTCTGCCGCCAAATCGCAAAGAAATGGAAAGATGCCACGTTTGACGATATAGAAAAATTGTTGAGCAGCACCGAGCATGAATTTCGATTAATTGGATTGCTGATCCTCATCGAGCAATATGCTGCGAAGCCAGAGGCTGTGTACAAGTTTCTTCTTGCACACCTGAAGTCAGTAAATAACTGGGATTTGGTTGACTCGGTGGCGCCAGCTATCATCGGCACGCACTTACTGACTCGACCTCGAGATGTTTTATACAAACTTGCAGTACACGAAAGATTATGGTACCGACGCATTGCCGTCGTTGCAACACAAACGTTCATCCGCAATGGTCAGTTCGAAGACACACTGCGAATATCCGAGATATTACTTTCTGACTCGCAAGATCTCATGCATAAAGCGGTCGGATGGATGCTTCGGGAAGTCGGCAAAAGGGATAAACGAATATTGTTGGATTTCTTGGCGAATCATTCACACAAAATGCCGTCAGTGATGATGTCATACGCGATGGAACATTTGCCAAAAACTCTTCGCACGACGATTCGCAAAGAAGCAAAAATACTCAAGAAGAAAGATTAGTTTTTATTTCACTCGCCCCTCGTATCGCACATCGATTTTCTACGCATTTTACTGTTGTTCGGACACACGCAAGGCCGCACTGAATTTTGGAAGGTTTGCAATCCAAGTCATGTTGGTTATATATGTTGATTGCGACAGGACATCCGCAATTATGACAGGCAGTCTCTTGGAGCGTGCAATCGGCATCAGAAACACAGTATAAAGGATCCGAGATAAATCTTGAATCATTTGCTTCAGGTAATTTTTGATCAGATGTCGAACAACTAGTTAACAGAAGTATGACCATTAAACCCGCAAGTATGTATTGCATCTAAAAAGCGTGCCACTAGGCATATTTAATAGTGTTGATATCTTCAAAGAAAATTGAAGTCTACACATACAAGAAAGATTATCTTCGGCCTTTACTGCCAAGCATATTGAGCATATTAAAGGACTCTTGCGAACTTGGAGCAGATGATGCTGCCTTCTGTTCTTGCGCTGGAGGCGGCGACGTTGGCGCGGCACGTTTTGGTGTGAACAACGATGTGGATGTCGGCATGCCGTCAGACTGATGCGATTGATGAGATTGATGCGACTGCGTCGGGGCAGACTGAGGAGCTGGCGCAGGGATTGAGCCAGGTTTGTCAAAGACTACAACTACGCCTCGTGCGGAGAGAGCTTCATTGATCAATAACATTGCTTTTTGGAGATCTGCTGTTTCGTCTCGTCGTAAGTCTATTGTGATTTGCATGGTAATTTGTGCAATACCTTTTGGATTTAAATGCATTTACATTACTCTTTTGATACATAAGACAGAAAAATCTTATAAATTGCAACGCGCAAAAATCGATTATGACACACATTACGTCACGCGGCCTTGCATTGCTTGGCCTTTTGATACTGACTATTCTCTTGACTGGATGCAGCGCAAAGTATAGTCAAGACCCGTTATACTGTGAAAAAGATTCCGATTGCACTTTGCAGCCGCAGGCATGTAACGGTTGTGCATGTCCGACTGCTATAAATAAATTCAATGTACATGAAATCGAATGCAAGCCTTCACAATTCTCCTGTGCGTTACAATGTTTCACTCAAACTCGCTGTGTCGAACAGAAATGCATACTACTCGATTAACGAACAATAATCTTGCATTTAATTCCAATTCTCGATTGATCCTTCAGTGAAATCGCAAAGAAACTATCGCTCAAACTTGTCTTATCTCCGACGTCTATCGCATCTTCAAACCCTAATGG
Organism: Acidobacteriota bacterium; assembly: GCA_035299465.1. Lineage (GTDB taxonomy): Archaea > Nanobdellota > Nanobdellia > Woesearchaeales > DATGWN01 > DATGWN01. Next base: position 33,559 of record DATGWN010000007.1, read on the forward strand.
TTTTCCTCCCAGCCAAGATTCGATGACGCCATAATAATATACATCGAACTTCTTGCGCGTTTCTGTTTGCTCATCCCAACTAGGATCTAACGACGGATTGAGCATTTCAAATAAGATGTGCTCGTGCCATTGAAAATCATCCAGAATGTGGTCCGCCAGATTAACGCCTTTTGCAAGCAGATACCGGTCTGTTTTTTCTAAGACATAGAAATCTGTCTGAAAACCTTTGTGTTCTCTCGTACAGACATGCTTCATCACACCAATATTAAAAAAGAAGTTTATGAAATTACTCTTTTATACGCTTTAGAATATCTTCGTGGCCTTTCCAGTCCAATGTATGTTCCAAGACCTGCTTGAGCGACGTTGCGGCAATGACTTTGATTTTTGCCAACCGTTCTGGAGCAATGACGACGTCGTCCATATTACTCTGTGGGACGATGACTTGTTTCATGCCTGCGTCGATTGCAGCTTCGATCTTGTACGTTGCACCACCAATCGGAAGCACTGTGCCTCGGACAGATAATGAACCAGTCATTGCAGTGTCTTGTCGGACGGGGATGTTGTTCAACGCCGAGATGATTGCGACAGCGACGGCAATTGATGCTGAATCGCCTTCGACACCTTCGTATGTCTGTAGGAATTGGATATAGACGTTATTCTTGTTGACGTCCTGACCGAACATCTTCTTTATGATTGCGCTGACGTTAGTTATCGCTTCTTTTGCGATTTCGCCAAGTTTTCCAGTCGCAACAATCTGAGAGTGATCCGCTTTAGCAAGCTGCGTCACTTCCGCCTCGATCGGGAGTAAAATTCCAGAATAAGATGAACCGTCACCGATTACTGCAAGACCATTGACTCGACCTACGCGCACACCTGAATTTTTGATGACTTCATACTCTCGCTTATTCTCAATTATTCTGTCAGCAAGCTGCTGTTCGAGCGTTCGTGCCGTCGTTTTACTTGTTCGTATATGCTCAGGCTCAACAACCGTTGCACCTTGTTCTAATGCAAAGTCTCCGGACGCGCGGATAATACCACCAAGTTCTCTGAGTCTGAGTGTGAGATGGCCTTTTCTATTTGCTCTTCGTCGAGCTTCTTCGATTATGACTTGTACTGCTTCGCGAGTGAAATGAGGAATTTTCTTATCTTTAGTAACTTCTTGCGCAACGAACACTGCGATCTTTTCCCTGTTCTCTGGTGTGTCCGGCATCGAGTCTTTCATATATACTTCATAGCCGTAACCGCGGATACGTGATCGCAGTGCAGGGTGCATGTGCGTAATCGAATCATAATTGCCTGCTGCAACGAGGATAAAGTTACATGGTACGGCTTCGGTGCGCACCATTGCGCCAGCGCTTCGTTCAGATTGACCTGTAATTGCGAATTTTCCTTCTTGGATTGCAGTAAGGAGTTCTTGCTGTGTCGGAAGTGCTAAAGTTGCGACTTCGTCAATAAACAAGACACCCATGTTCGCTTTGTGTATCATGCCTGCGACTACACGTTCATGTGATGGAGTTCCAAGTCCGCCTGACTGGAATGGGTCGTGCAGCACATCACCAAGCAACGCACCTGCATGACTTCCTGTTGCGTCGTAGAACGGAGATTGTTTCTTGTCACCGTTGTCAACAACGACTTTTGGAACGCTGATTCTATTTGCTGCGCCGCGACGATTGAGATTAATCATAGCAATGACGCCGATAAACAATATCATGCTTGCAATCATGCTTGTCGCATAGACTACATCAGGCCATTGTCCTGATTTCCATAACCAGTATGGAATGAGTGTGAGAATGAAAAAGACTACGAAAATAATTATTGTCTGGGTTCGCACCGATGATTGGGATTCTGCGCGGACTCTATTTACGAGTTTTCGTCCTTCGCCCGCAGGCATGACGCGAATCAACGGCTGGTTTTCATCGTTTGGATTTTGAAATGATAGGATGTCTGTAAGTTTCTCTTTTGGCAGCATTTGGGCTAGCGCTAGACCAAGCATACTCTTTCCCGTGCCCGGTTCGCCGACTAATAATACGTGTCGACGTTGTTGGGCAGCTTTCTTGATAAGATTGACTGCGTGTTCTTGACCAATGATATTGTCTATAAGATTAGAAGAGATTTTGATGTCAGCCGTCGTTTTGTATGAGAGCGGCGCATCTGCGTGAGTTGATTGGGGCACCGCAGTAGCAGTAATTGTCTTCGCTTTCTTTTGTGCCTTTTTTGCCATAGAGAGAGAATCCCCAGACTGTTTTTAAATATTATGCATGTGCATATATGCTTTGCATACATGTCCACAATATAATCGGCGTTAACGCTTCTTCTTTCCGATTTTCTTGCTGACTTGTGATTCTTTCTTGTACGCAAGAGATAAGAGTTTGAAGTCGAAATACACGACAAGCGCGATTATGATGATAAGAATTGCGCTTGCTATGACTAGTGAGGAAATTGCAAGTGTGCGGTTCGTAGGTCTTTCATGGCCCACAATGACCCACATGACTGGGCTTCGAGTGCTTAGGCCTTGTGAATCAGTAGCGATGATAGTGAAGTTTGCAATACCGATGTATCCGTTATCAGGTATAATCTGCAAAGATTCGCCATCGAGTGCAAATGTGATATTAAATGCATTAATAGTTTCAATGTCGAAGACAAGCTGGTCTCCTTCTGGATCTTTGAATAGATGAGAGAGATTCACAGTCTGTGATTTATTTTCATGAATGAACAAGTATCTAACGGATGACGTGTTGTCGATGTTCGCCACGAATTCTTTTACTTTAACCAACGCTTGCTGTCTTTTCTGATGATCAATCGCCGACTGATTTGATTGGATTGTTTGGTTTGATTGATTCGTTTGATTGTACTGGTTCGACATATTGGAAAGCGTATTATTTGCGAGCGTATTATTTGAAACCGTATTATTTGCAGTTACATTAAGCGACACATTCTGCGACATATTTGTCGACATATTCGCGGACACGTTTTGAGTTTGGTTTAGTGTCACGTTCGTAGTCGTTGTCTGATTCGTCGGCTTGAATAGGTTGAAATAAGAAAGCCAAGCTTTGAATCGAGGCCAGAATGGCGTTGATTGGTTTGCAGATATTGTATTATTCGTGTTGTTCGTAACGTTTTGCGTAGTATTGACACTGAGGTTGGTGAAGTTTGTGATGTTGCTTGCGTTTGTCACACTTCCATTCTCAGCGCCGCCAATTGATACATTCGAAATGTTGGACACAGTTTGATTTGTAAGGTTTGTTTGATTTACGACGCTAGTTATGTTCTCCAATGAAACATGGGTAGCTGTGACGTTGGTCGGCGTTGTTACGTTCGTGAGGTTTGTAATAGACACATTACTTGATGAAAGATTACTTGGCGATTGATTATCTGCAGTAAAGAGCGACTTAAACCATGAACCGAATCTGGACCAGAATGATGGTTGGACAGTTTGGTTGGTCGCATTTGTCTGAGATACATTTATCTGCGAAGCATTCATCTGTGATGCATTTGAAAGGTTAATTACGTGTGATATGTTTGTTGCATTATTCGACGTATTTGTTATGTTACTTATGTTAGTTAAGTTAGCGATGTTAGTTCGGTTTGTGTTCGTAAAATTACTGTAATTTGAATAATTCGTCTGGTTTGTATGATTAGTGGCAGGTGCGTTCCAGCTGATGCTTCCAACGAACCAGTATACTATTAACAGGATAATTATAATCAATAATGAGAACACTACCCAGCCTGCGAACTTCTTCAGTGCTTGCGCACGTTCGCGGCGCTGCGCGCGCTTTTGTCTTTTTTCTTCTTGTGATAGTTTTCGTTCTTTCTCAATCTGTTTCTTGGATTTGACTTCTTCTATGACAATGATTTGTTGCTGGCGTTTATTGTTCAAATACAGCGCGCTTACTATCAAAAGAAGCAAAATAATGACGAGTAATACGAAAATCCAGAATAGTAATGGTACTGAGGAAGGTTGTTCGCCGACTAGAATTTTGAGCGGGAGACGTTGTGTAAAGTCGTTGGTCGTTGCAATGATTGAAACGTCGTATGTTCCATTTTCAACGAAAACTGGTGCGAGTGCAAGGCCAATGGTTGCGTTCTTCTGGGCTTGAACAGTCACATTCTTTGTTGTGAGTGTTGTCCAATTCTGTCCCTGTGCGACGACATTGTATGTTGCTGGTAAGTTTCCCGTCGATACGAGAGTGAGGCCCAGCGTCTGATTTGTGTTGTTTACAGCAATCGTATTTGGTACTAGACTGAGGCCGTAACAGACAGCGTCTTGCAAGGGTTCAACTTTGAACGTTAGTTTGTCGACCATTGCAAGGTCCTTTGTCGATACTGCTGTGACTGTTATCTTGCTTGCAGTTTCTACACGCTTAGCGTCGATGAATACTGGGATGCTTGCAGATTTTCCTTGCGCAAGCGTGATGTTTTGCTGGATGATTGCGATGTCGCTTGATGAGAGTAATGCGATGTCTTGGGCGAGACCGAGATTTGTGACGTTGATGTGCACAACATGGTCTTGCGGACAGACTTGGTAAACTTTAGATTTTGTCTGAAGCGATTGGTCGTAGCATTGATCAATCGTGTATTGTACTGGAATCTTCGCTTCGTATTCGCTGCTTGTTGCGCGTGCAGTCAGCGTAAATTTCTCGACGCCTTTTTCGTCACAAGGATATGTGACATAGGCAATGCCCGAGTATGTTTTTCCAGGAGCGATGAAGAAAGACTTCTCGGCGATTGATACTGCTTTGTTATTTGCAGTCAAGGAGTACGTTTCTGGGAATGTGCCCGGGTTTGTGATTGCATAGTACACTTTTTGTGTCTGACATGCGCAGGATTCAAGTTGCGCGTCATTGATTGCGAAAAGAAGATTATTTGGGTTGACTATCGACAGCGTTCGCGCAGTTTCGAATGTGATTGCGTTCGCCTCAATATATAGATTGTATTTGTAATCGCCTTGCGAACCGCATGGTGCGTGGATGAAACTGTTCACGACGACTTCTTCGCCAGGTCCAAGGAATGCACTTTTGGGTTCAAGGTTGACGAAGTCTTTTGATTCATCATGTACCGAGAAATGGACGAACGAAGGTTCGGTGCCAGTGTTTGTGACTGTGAATTTTTCTGATTGTACTGTACACGCCGTTACGACATAAGAACTTAATGCAGTAGTAGAATATTGCTCAAATGCATGCGCACTTGCGATGCACATAATAGCTAAAACCAAGATCCATAAGTATGTTCTGAGGTTTTTGATCATAAGAATAAAAAAAAGAGGGAAGCTTAGTAGTAAGCTTGACCCTTGTTTTCGAGATCGTCTTCGTCGTTGTCATTCTTGCCTTTCATTTTATTGAAAGCAACAATAAGGCCAAGTACGATGAGGATTGCTACAAGTACGATTACACCGATTTCGAGGTAGTCGCGGACTGAAGCTTTCTTCGTGCCTTCTGTGACAACAGCTTGAGCAACCATGCTTTGTTTAGCGCCGTCTGACATAACGTCGATTCCGAATGTTTTCACACCTGGAGCAACGCCTTCGTTAGCCGTTACATAAACATAGACTACCTTAGATTCGCCGCCTTGCACAACTGGTGCTTGGTCGCTGATCTGGTATGCGCCCCAATCGTTTACGCCAACTACTGAGACTGAATAAGTCTTAGCTGTTGCGCCTGTGTTCTGGATGACAACTGGGTAAGTTGCGCCGCCGACACCGATTGTTACTGTCTGAGCTGATGGTGCTGTGATGAGAGTCTTTGCTTCAGTTGCTGTTGAAGTCGTCTTACAAACATTGCCGCCATCTACGATAGTAATCTGGCTAGTCTTTGTTTCTGTTTCGTCTTCGTCAAATTCAACTGTCGTTACGACATCATAAGTGCCTGGTTTTGCACATGCTGGGATTCGCAAAAGAACTTCTTCAGAAGTCTTTCTTTCTCCTCTACCAAGGTCTTCTTCGCCTTCGAAGTCGTCCATTGTAGCGTATGCTTCAATTGGCATGCCTGATTCGTCTTCAACGTCTGGCATAGAAACTGTGATCTTAACGTCGTCCAAGTCTCGTTCACCGATGTTTTCAAGTCGTACTTGAGTCAAAAGTGATCGTCCTGCTGGAACTGCGTTGCTTGGGGAGAAGAGAACATCTCGGATGAGAAGACCGCTTCGTGGGCCTGCAACACGGACTGTGAATGAACCCATGAAGTATTCAGTTCGTCGTCCATCTACTTTGATTTGGAGTTCGTAAATGTCTTTGTCTGCCTTTACTGGGATTTTAAGGGACATATCAAGATATTCAGTGTCGCCTGCTTTGAGGTCCATAAGGTCGCTGTAGTCAGAGACTGAGTCGCGTTCCTTATCTGAATATTCGTAGCCGATCAATCGAGCTGATGCTTCGATATTATCGACATCTTCCATTGCTTGTATCTTAAGACGGATATCAAGTTCTTCGCCCAAATCTACTTTGATCTGGTCGCCGTCTTCATAGACATCGCCGTTCACTTTGATTGACTCAACAGTGACTGCGTCGTCAAATTCGAGTGCTGCGAAAGCTGAACTTGCCATCATTACTGCGACAAGCATTGCAAGCACGATTTGTACTACGTTTTTCATGTGTTTCCCCCAAATTGGTAAAGGTCTGTATTGACCGTGATTTAGTTAGGTCTTGAGAGCGAAGGATAGTATATAAATGTTTCGCTATTTTTGTTATTATGGAGTAGTGTCAAAAACCTTCTTTATAAAGGGCCTCTGAATGCTACAGAATAACTGCCTTTTGGATTAGCATACAAAAGAAGCTCGTTTGGGCGCACTTTTTGCATCTGCTTCGTCATCAAATGAAGGGGTGTCTTATAGCTGCGGTGCTGGCCGCTCGCTGGCGCAAATCCTTGTTCTTTGATGTACTGCACAAAGGCGCGCATAGCGACAGGGTGTGAAGGGTCGTCAATTGACGTATATATAGACGGATCAACTTGGTATAAATTCATATGCAAGCAACGAGTATCTAACGTATCTGCCTTCAATCCAACACAATATGGATTATCGTGTGTCGAGAATTTTCCCAAAATTATATCGATGTTTTCGCGCAGTTCGTGCATAAATAATTGCGGCAAGACTACTGTTTTGTGATTTTGCTGTATACTACATTGCGTATGATGCTTGTGTTCGAATCCTTTCATCTGAGTTCACCGTTCTTGAAATTTCCATACTGTACTGCTTTTCTATAGAATTTTTCGGTCGAAAAAACAATCACATGCGCAGGATCTTGCAACATGTCTGTTGGAATTCTCCCTACGAGTGTCTTGCAGACATCGCCTGCGACTATTGCAGAATTGTCGTACAATCGAGTATGGATGGAATATTGATTTGCTCGCAAATATTTGAGCACTGCTTTTTCTGAGAAGGAAGTTGCATTCATGTCAAGCTCTACTGGATTTATTGCGTACAATGTAAGGACAAGCCCTGAATCAATAATTGGTTCGGGAGCTATGCCAATTATTTGTGGTTGCTTTCGCTCGCTGCGAGCAAAGTTCATTTCATGACAGAGTGCGCCGAATTCTTTGACGAAGCGCGTCATCTCGTGCGACTCAGTCAACGGATATGTCAAACCATAAAATGACTTTGTTGTTAGTGGATAGACGACACTCATTGATTTTATACCCTTTTAGCAAACGTAGTGAATTTTATTTTTAGTAAGAAAAAAATGTTCAGATCCCATTTTGGGACTGAAGTATTTTGATTTTGACTTACTCGACAAGGACTTCGCGGTGTACTGTTCGCTGCAATCCTTTGCTGTCGCTGATTGTCAATCGAACCATATAGTAGCCAGGCGTGACATAGTCAAATGGTAAGTACATTGTTCGCGAGACTTTTTGTCCGACTTTCAAATCAAGAGGACCAAAGGAGTCTCGAACACCAAGTTCTGGTGCTGTCAATACGACTTTCATATCTTCTGATTCAAATGAACCGTCATTCTCAATCGTCACTGTGAATGCAACTTCTTGATAGGAATCTGCATGTACTGTGTCAGCAAATCTGAATTGATTTACAACGAGTCCGTCTTCGTCAGGTTTGTCTGTTGCGTCAAGAACTGTTCGATTGTCAAGTACGGTGATCAGGAAGTATCCAGTCACTGCGTTAATGCCGTCGAATGCTGTAATTGCAGCTGAAGTCGTGCCAATCTTGTTTGGATTCGTGCCGCAGTAAAGCGAGTCAGCAATCACAGAACAATACGCCGCAGTCGTGTCAAATACGTCTACGCTGTACGTGAGCGGATTGTTTTCCGGGTCAGATACATAGTTGGAAATATTGAACGCATACTGGAATGGAGTGTTCTTGTACATGACTATGCTTGGCAAGTTTAGCGTCGGAGGCTGATTAGTACTGACTGTGCACGTATTGAACGTGAACGAGCCTGAGAGCGATCCTGCATTACATGATCGTGCTTCGCTTATGCAAGATTGACCATATGGAACAACCTGCGTGAGGAAGTATGTTCTTGATGTACCACTAGCAATCGTCACACCGTCAGGACCAGTACATGATGGAGCTGGTTGGACTGTACATGACCCTGCTGTGTATGAACCCGATAGTTGTCCATTGTAACATGATCGAGTCTGCTGTTGGCAAACTTGGTTGTATGCTACTGAGGAGGATTCGTAATATATTCGCGAGCTTGCGCTTGCAATTACGACGCCATCTGGACCTGTACATGATGCAGCTTGCTGCACTGTACAGCTTGTTGCAGAGTACGAACCTGAAAGTTGTCCGTTATTACAGACACGTGATTCAGAAACGCAATTCTGCCCGAATGGAACAGATGTCGATTGGTAATATGTTCGTGAGCTTCCGCTTGAGATCGTTACACCGTCTGGGCCTGTACATGAGACTGGCTCTTGTACTTGGCATGTCGCAGCCGTGTAGGATCCTGAGAGCTGTCCGTTGTCACAGACTCGAGTCTGAGGTTGACAACTTTGGCCTGCTGGAACTGAGGACGATTGGAAGTATGTTCTTCCAGTGCCACTAATGATAGTTGCACCGTCAGGACCAGTACATGACAATGGTTGAGCGATAGTACACGTCGGTTGTGCATATGAACCAGTCAAGACGCCGTTTGTACAGACTCTGAATTCCGAAGAGCAAACTTGACCATACGGTACTGATGCAGTCGCGAAGTATAACTTTGAACCGCCGCTCACGATGGATGTTCCGTCTGGACCAATGCACGATGTAGGTTGTTGTACAACACAACTTGCTGCTTGGAATGAACCAGAAAGTTGACCGTTGCTGCAGACTCTTGATTCTGATTGGCATGATTGTCCGAATGGGACTGATGTTGCCAAATAATATGTTCGCGAATTACCGTCTGCAATAGTCGAGCCGTCTGGACCAGTACACGATGATGCTGGTTGGACAGTACAACTTGCTTCTTGGAACGAGCCTGAGAGTTGACCGTTGTTACACGTTCTGTACTCTGCGTTACAGCTTTGTCCGTATGGCGCAATTCTATTTTGATAATAGATTTTAGATGCGCCGTTTGCGATTGTCGAACCGTCTGGGCCGATGCATGACTGCGCAGGCTGTACCGTACAGGATGGAGCTGTGTAAGTGCCATAGAGTTGTCCGTTGTTACAGACTCGTAATTCAGATTGGCAATTTTGTCCTGCGGGAACTGTAGCTGATTGGAAATATGTCTTTGAGCTGCCACTTGCAATTACTGTACCATCTGGACCAGTGCAGGACTGCTGCGGTAATACAGTGCAACTTGCAAATGAGTATGAACCGCTCAAAACTCCGTTGTTACAGAATCGGGATTCTTGTTGACAGTATCCATTGTACGGGACAGATGACATTGCGAAGTAAACTTTTGATGTGCCACTTGCGATGATTGAACCGTCTGGGCCAGTACACGATGTTGGCTGCGCTTGTTGCACCGTCACTCTGAAAATGTCAGATGCGACTAGTGAACCGTCATTTGCGACAACCGTTACATCAGAATATCCCGCAGAGAATCCAGAACAATCGATCATGTTATTTGCGTCGATTGAACAGGATGCTACGGATGGGTTTGATTGTGTTGCAATAACGAATGTCAATGCGTTTGCGTCTGCATCATTTGCATAATTGTCAAGGTCGAACAAATCGTTGTTCTGGCCGATTGCAATCGTTTTGTCAGGAAGACCGACAAGCGTTGGTGCATTATTTGGTGCGATGACACATGCGTTGAAGGAACTGAATCTTACTTCTTTTCCGTCAGACACTTGGACGTTGACTTGCGAGCAACCGTATCGGTTTGCGCCAGCAGTACAGTCTACGTTTGCGCCTGCGTCGATGACACAACTGATGATGGAAGGTTGTGATTGCACGACGATACTGTGCGTCAATGCATCTCCGTCCGGATCCATGACATAGTTGTTCATGTTAAAGAGGTTGTTGTTGAAACCTGAGTTGTATGCAACGCTTACCGTTGGCAATGCGCTGTAAACTGGCGGATTGTTGACTGGTACGACTGCGCCTTGAACGAAGAATGTCTGACTCACTGTATCAGAATACTCTAAGTTATACGGGCAGTTTTGTGCTGTTGCGTTGACAGTGATAGTGTTGTATCCTGAAACTGTCGGAACGTACTGGAATGAAACTGTCTTAGGATCCATTATATTGGAATTAGCTTCAATCACTTTTTGCTGTTTACTGACTACTGAATTGCCAGCAATGACTGTGATGTCAAGCAATGTTGGCAACGTGTTCAGATCGCCGTTTGCATTATAGTAATTAGTAATCTTAGTGAATTCAACCGTTGTCGGCTGACCTACTTTTGGATCGATTGGCGTAATCTTCAAATCGTTTAGTAACGTGTAACATTGGTTCGTCGGATTTTGTTGGATGACGTAGAAATTCTTCTGTGAAGATTGTGCATCTGATGAACGGCATTTACTATCTGTCGCTTGTGTTGACACTCGCGCCGTGTACGTGTCGATGACTGTTGGCGTGTAGACGAAGTCGACTTGCGCTGTGCCTGAGAAATCAATAGCGGCATCTGCAGTCTGCGTATTCACAAGTTGGCCTGCGCTGTTGTAGATATTGAGTGTAACTCGCGCTTTGACTTGATAATATTCCTTGAGTGATTGTGGAATAGCGTTAAGTGGGCCGTAATTATCCAATGGGCTGTGAACTGTTGCGTCCATGCTTGCTTGGATATTGATCATGACTGGTTGATTTGGATAGACTGTGTTGACGAGTGTGAATTCATCGATTGCTACTCGGCATAAATCCATCTTTGTAAGGTATTTTGAATATGTACCTGGTGCTTGACCGTTGCCAAACCAAGTTGGTTGTTGTTCCCATGCGATGTAGCCTGGTTTGAAATAATACACACCATAGCCGTCATTATTATTGTAAAGAGGAACCGTCGGATACGTCGTCTGCATAACGTTCGTCGAACCTGAGCTCAGAGTTTGTCCGCCGAAAATCTGCTGACCTAATTGTGAACAACTCGAATCAAGACAGACAAAGCCAATTGCTTGGACATCTGTGACCGGAGTCGATGTTGTGATGAAGTTTCCTTGTGTATCGTAATGCGCTTCATAGAAGTCGTTGACTACGATTGCATCTGCTGCCACGAATGGCAAAACGAATAACATTGCAAACAATGCTAAGATGTATTTCATGGTATTCCTCTGAGTGTGATTCGTATTCATGGTTCTTTATCCTGGAGGTCGTCCGCCTGGATTTGCTGGTCCTGGTGATCCACCTGGGCGAGGGATGACTGGCGTTGTGTTCGTTGGCATTCCACCAGGAGCACCTGCGCCTTCGCCACCGCTGAGCGTATTTGTCGGAACTCCACCAGGATTTCCATTTCCTTC
>DATGWN010000008.1:0-2143 GCA_035299465.1 Acidobacteriota bacterium
GTCTAAACTGTGCTTCTCGCAAATCACAAACGGCTCGCTCTTTACTGAACTGCTGGCGTGTATATCTAACAACGCGTCGGATTCGTCCAATATGTTTGCCAGTATTTTTGCAGTCTGCGACTCAAGCGCATCGGTGCCGGATTTTGTGAACGAACGATTCAAGTCACAGTCGATAAACCGCTTTCCTGCGCGAAGAGCGGCAATATTCGCGATGACGGTTATGATTCGTCCCCGACTTGGATGAAAGACAAATTGTCGCAACGCTTTTTCACCACAGGGTTCGTTACCGTGCACGCATGCAAAAATCGTCAACGTTGGGCCTGGTTTATTGCTGTCATAGATTTTGATTTCGCTATTCATCGGCGCACCACATAGACCTTGCCTCCGACATATGCGCTCTCCTCGGCGAAATCGCAAAGCGTCTTTCCGAACGCAGATTCAAACACAGCAGACATCGCAGGGTTTTTTGTGCGATAACATACAAACTGTTTTTGCGGAATAAGTGCTTTGAGCATCTGCGTTGCGATTCCTTGCTTTCGAAACTCGTTTAGAACGCCGACATCCGCCAAATAGAAAGTATCATTCGCACGGATTCCGTTGGACTCCAATCGTTCACTTATCGTTAGAAAATCGACTCTATTTGTATTTTGAGTGAGGACGTCGTATCCCCACGCGAAGCCGACTAATTTGTCCTGCACTACTTTTGCGATGCCGGCAAAACCAGGTTTTTGTTTTACTTGTTCGTACTCTGCTTGCACATCTGCTCTAGTCCATGTTTCGTTCCACGGCGGAGCTGCAAATATGTTTGCGTACAATTCAAACAGCGGTTCCTCAATAGTTGACAGACCGATGAAGTCCTTGTGATGTAAGTTGCGTTGGCGTGGTGGTATTTTTTGTATTCATGTTATGACTCCCTCACTTTGTGAGATTGAAAATACGTAAGAAAACTAATGATGAAGATAATTGTCGTTGACGGACATAAAATAGGTAATGGTATAGTTTTATTTAAACGTTTGGAAAATCTTTCGGTTTTTCATGAGTAGTTCATATAATAATAACATGCGAAACTGTACACTATGACAGACGATACACTAAACTTATATAGTAGCTATAACAACGATATAAGTATGAAAACGACGATACAAATATCGACAGAAACACTCAAAAGACTATCTTCGCACAAAAGATTTTCTCGCGAATCGTACGACGACGTTCTTAACTTCATTTTAGACGAGTACGAAGACGAACCACTCAGTGCGCAAGATGTTGAGTCAATACAGCGAGGTCTTGATAATATCAAGAAAGGTGAAGTCCACACACTTGAAAATCTTGCAAAAGAATACGGTATCAAATTGTGAGCTTTGAAGTATTGGTTTCAGACGAAGCCAAAAAATTCCTTGATAAATTGCCCAAAGAACATAGGGGAATTATCTTAAAGAAACTGGGCAATGTTCGCCGTAATCCATATCCTCATCTTAAAAAACTCATTGGCACAGCCTTTTGGAGACTGCGCGTCATGGATTACAGAGTCATTATTGATATCGTGATCAAAGCGAACACGTTGTACGTGGTCAGAATAGGGCACAGAAAGAACGTGTATGATAAGTAAATAACAATTAACCCCAAGCTTCAATCTGGAACCATGTACTGTTTCCATCCAAGAGATTTCCATCAATACATTGTCGGACGTACTGTGCATCTTTTGGCGTGGTGAACGAGATTTTCTGCGGACCGTTGAATGTCGGATAGTCGCCTTGCGACGAGAAATTAAAGACTGTTCTCCAAGTAATTGCGTCTTTGGAAATTTGGATGATGTTCTCTCGCATAGTCATGTTCTGTAGATTTAACATTCGCGGCCAGTTATATGCGACGACGTTCTTGAGCGTAAATACTTGGCCCATATCGACCGTTACACATTTAGGATTGCTGCATGCATTGATTTGCACGTATTCGTATCGTGAATCATTGAGCGGCGGCGGGACGATTGCATCAAAGTTGTATATACCATTGGTAATTCTGCTCAGATTCTTTACCATGGACATGTTTTCGTTTGACATCAATTCGCATGCTGCCGACACTTTCTTATTGAGTGCGTAGTTAGTCAGATCGCGAGAACTTGAGAGCTCAATGCCAGAGACTTTCT
>DATGWN010000009.1:0-4343 GCA_035299465.1 Acidobacteriota bacterium
CACACTTGCAGTGCTTGGCATCATGTCCACGCAATGGCCGCGACTTGCATATATCGCACTGGGCATCATCGCACTGTTTGGAGTCATTTTCGCGTATCTTAAATGGTATTATGCAAACTCATACATCGAATATGGCAAGACCTACGTATTCCAACGATGCGGAGTCATTTTCGAATCCTTCGGATATACCACATACGACGCACTCAAAGATACAAAGACAATACAATATCCGTTTACTGATGTAGGCACGCTCAAGTTAGACATCGCCGGCGAGATACTCGTCGGCTCCGGCAAGAATCAGCAGCTGCTTTCAAATTCGTTCGACATACATTACGTCGAGAATATATCGCTCAAAGACGACTTTCAAGATCTCGTCATGGAATATGGAATCCAAAAAGCGCTCGCTAAACCTGTCGTCGAACAACCGCGGTTAATCACGTGTACTGAATCGTTCGCAGTCAATCTCGTACCAGTCATAATCGTATGTATCGTCATTTTCCCGCTTCTGCTCGTGCTACCATTCATCTTGGCGATTCTCGCTTGGCATGTGAGTACGCGCAGCTATTGGATTGAACAAGACCGCGTCGTTATGCGTTCAGGAATTTTCTTCGTTTCGCAGACATCGATCTTGTTTGAGAAAATGGATTTCATCCAGACAAAAGAGAACTTCATCGACAAGATGTTTGGCACAGGCAGTGTCGTCATAAACACCGTCGGCAGCAGCGCTCCAGAATTCGTCTTGAAGAACGTAAAGAATTATCAGGAATTCCACGCGTTGGTAAAAAAACTCTACGAAGAACAAAAATAATTTAGTTTATTTTTCTTGCTTTTAAGCAGACCATATCTGTGTATGATCGTTCTCCGAGCAATACTGGGTAGAACGATTCAGTATCGACCGTAGTCAATTGGAAATTCACGCCGCTGAATTTTTTGTCCGTGATTTTGCCGTACACTTCAAACTTATCGCTCACGTGCACTTTGTCGTGCACTATATTGTATATCATCTTATTGACCACATCGCACACTTCTTCCACCGTCGTTTTCTCGTTGAATTCGAGTGAAACTCCGCGGCAATGATCGATAAGCGCTCTGCCAGATGCAACGACCGGCGACATTACAACAGTAGCTTCTAGTGGACTGTGCAACGCCAAGTCAAAATGCTTAGTGACAATAGTGAACGGTTTTGTCTTCGATGTAGTCGTATGGATATCAATGACCGCGTCAACGTTTGACAGATGAGAGACGAGTTTTGCCGCAATACGCTCTTCGTGACGTCCCTCAAGTGTGCCCGGGAAACATCTGTTGCCATCAACTTCAAGAAATCGCTTTGGTGGGTTCATCGCTTCTTCGTTAGCGACGATTTTGATAAGTTTGCATTCCGTTGAATTGATGCCCGCTAGTGCCTGTGCGCCAAGAATTTCATCGCCGTGTAAACACGCGACGACCGCGATCGTAAGTTTGCCTGCACCATGATGAGTAATTTTCATACCCTTTTATCAGAAAGCCTTCCTTTATATGACTTATTGCTTGTCGATCACAAAACTTTGCGGAATCTTCACCGTATATATATTGTACATTTTTTCCCGCAACTCACGGATGTTCGGAAGCAATTTCTGCCGCACTTCGTCTGGATCAAGTCGAAGCAAGTTGAACAAGCCGACATTTGCGAGTCGTGGATACGTATGGATGCAGTCTAGTCGCTTTGGGATTTGTTTCATTTGGGCATCACATAAGAGAATGTGCATATCCCGAACCAGTTCGTCAACGCGTGGATCGGCGCTCAGATGATCGAATGTATGCCTGATTGCATCGTCCAATAATTGATTCGCATCTTCCTTGTCAGCAATCGTGTGCAAGAACGTATCGATGAATGCTGGCTGCAAAAATGCGTTACTGATGTATGATCGTCGATTGTATGCGTAGTGAGTATCTTGCGCAATTCGTGTCGCGCTAAAGAGCGGAGACGTTGCAATAGTATAACTCAGGGAAAGCGTATCTTCAGTCAAGCTCATATCTGTAGCTTCTTCAGGTCGGTAATTATTCGCAAGCGACGCGCGTTCTATGAACTCAATCGTCTGGCCACCGTCGAAGTACTGATATGGTGTCAGATATTTTGTTTGCAAGTATGTGTCCGTGAACGCTTCAGCAGGCCACAATCCTTCTTTAGATAATGTGACGCTTTCCAAAGAAGTCACCATTGAACCCATCTGTGCTTGGCAAACGACACCGCCATACGGTAATTTCACATACAGGTTAAATGACCGTGCAGCAGCGATTTCTTTAATCATAGACTGCACCGTGTCGCTTGTAAGAAGCGTATCGTATTGAGGGGAAACCATCAACGCACGGAATTCTTCTGCGCTGAGTGCAGGCAAATGTTCGCTGAGTGGCGCAGCCTCAATGAACCATTGCGACTTGTATTGTCGTTCGTACAATAATCGGTTCAAGAATGCGAACTGTTCGACGATATTAAGCGCATGCTCACAACGTTGTTCGTAGGGTATCGGGCGTGCCGATTCAATGAATTGTTTCTTTTTTCTTCCGGTGCCACGCTCGTAATTTGACGCAATATTGAGAATGCCTATTTCCATGTCAACCCCATTATTTGTCGTGCATAGTAGCTATTTAAACCTTGCTTTTATCAAGAGCAAAACCTTGCAAGAAAGGAGTTACGCTCTGTTTTTGTGCAGACAAGAACGCGAGTCGATCGCAAACCAATGAATCGCTCAAATAACAATTGTCACATCGTCCGCATTTTTGTTGCCGCTCTTTGTAGGGTATGAATTGCGACTCGTCTTGTAAGAGCGTACGCTTTTCCTCCACGATGCCGTCAATGAGCATAGGCATAAGAGCGTGCATCTCACTTGTCGGTGCAAACTTCGTAATTGGGGAGAATTGTTGTCGGCGATACTCTTCGTGCGGCAACGACACCACATCAGCGCCGCCGAACCCACGATAGAATGCCTGTTTATTGAGTACTGTGTAAATATTTTCAATTCGTCGCCCTTGTTCCTTGAATAATTCCTTCATGAACCAGCCATAGAAAAACGTCTGCAATGTATATCTGTGCTCGGGGTATGAAGTGACACGATTTGTTTTCGTATCCAAAATGAGTGCGTCGTACTGAGAGTCTCCCTGTATGAAAAGTACCACATCCGGGTTAGCGTGCAACAATGTCGGACCGTGTGCCGTCTGCCATGGCATATGATATGTGTTTTGTGCATACTCTTTTGATTCGACGATTGGCAAATTCACCAGCGACAGTGTCTGATTGTGCGCAAATCGTGGATCGCTAAAATGGCACAGCGTATGAATTGCATTACCGCGAACCGCCGCATACGATTCATGGCTTGGCATATGGTGGTGCCAGTACTCGTCTACAACATCTTGCGGACTCACGGCCAACTGTGCATCCAAAAATGGAATCTTCATGCGCAGCGGCAATCCTGCAAGCAATTTGTTTATCGTACAACCCACGTCAGTCAACGTCCCTTCTTGCACCTGCGAGAATAATTCCTCGGTGAGTCGCACATTCGTCGGAAGCGTGAATTCCGATCCGCGAACGTCAGTTGGCAATCGTATAGGTTGTGTCGCTGACGCCAACGGGAATTCGGATGGCAACGCGATATGCTTGCCCTCAAGTTCATACAGCCAGCGGCTGTTCTCTTTGTTCTTCCATCGAAGATCGTGATATATCGATCTATCTCGCGTCAATAGCGAGACGATGCGCGGCTGTATAGCGCAAAAACCTAAACGATGCGTATATGCAAAATCGGAAATCAGCGTGCGCTGCTGTTCGGTAAAAGACCCAAAGACGTCAGGCAGTGTCACGTTGAATAATTGATTCTTCTCCAAAGGCAATTCCTGCTCGATAAGCAGAAAAGGGAATTCTTCATGTGTCGCGTATCGCACCTTTTGCACCGCAAGCTTTGGTGGAATCGGTACGTACTGTTTTACTTCAGTTCCGTCTTGCTGCGCAATCGCTTGGAAAAAGCCGAATAAGCGACCCATCGCCGTGGGCTCACAAATACCAAGCATCGGCAAATCATTGTCTGCGTGGATGCCCCACTCGCCGCCGATATATTCCAGCGGAGTGAACCCTTTTGTATATTTAGCGGCATGCTCCATGATTCTTGCGCTTGGCGATGTCTTTCCCATAAACAGCGGATACCCTGGGATGTCAAATATTTCGCGCACCTTTCGCAGTTGTGGCGAAAGTATGTCGAATATCGTCGCGAATTTAAGCGCAAGAATTTCCTCATTGACGTATGATTCTATTCGCTTTCGCTCAAGAAAATCGTCGACGGTTGTAACGCCGGCTGCGGCCAATTCTTCAGGTGCGA
>DATGWN010000010.1:0-11034 GCA_035299465.1 Acidobacteriota bacterium
TCTTGTTATCGTTGGCGATTCGAGCGTCCGATTCTTAGTCGGTGATGCTCGATCCACGATTGCGCATGTGAAAGATCATGTGATGGACGCTATATTCTTTGATCCTTTCTCTCCAAAAGTGTGTCCGCATTTATGGACCGAGGCTGTGTTCACACAATGTCGTAGAGTCATCCGTGATACGGGTGTGCTTGCAACATACTCATACGCACGGGCTGTGCGCGAAGCACTTACTGCGAGCGGATTTACTGTTTCAGATGGGCCAGTCGTTGGGCGGCGTTCACCAAGTACATTGGCACGCCCGCGCGTCTAGTCTGGCTAGTCTGGTTTGAATTCTGCTGTTACATCGTAGTGCGGTCCGTTTCGCACGCAGCGAAAATATTCGCAATTCTTTATTTTTTCCATTTCGCCGTTGTTTGACCAGTTTTTTCCTTGGAGCATGTCGAGGAGTATTCTGCCGGACCGACCATGGCCAGCTATGAATATCTCATGGAATCCTTCGCTTGCGATGTCGTGCAAGAAGCCGGCCGTGCGAGATTGAACGTCTTTTTGAGATTCGCCAAACGTCGGTCGGTGGTAGTAGAGTGTGTCCCGATTTTTTGCGGTGGCATCGTGTGCAAAGACCGTGTCAATCGTTTTTGGATAATTTGCGTGAAAGACGCCTTTATACCATTCATCCAGCCGTGGGTCGATATAGAGTTGCTTTGGATGTATCGAGTACTGGAGGGTTTGTTGCGGTCGTAAAAATGTTGACGCGAAGTAAACTGTGTGTGCCGGGAGATTTTGACTGCGTAGGTATGTGCCGAGCTGGTTGGTCTGCGTTAATCCTTTTTGGGTGAGTGGCGCGGTGAAATTGGATGTGGCTTCTTTTGTACATTCCCACTCGTCTACATTTACCAACGATTGGGCGTGGCGTACGAAGTGAATGGTTTTCGGTAGATTCTTTGGTAGTAGTATTTTCTTTTCCATATCTGTTTAATTGACTGGTATGTATGAAAGAATTGTGTCTATTAGGGCTATATCTGCTCTATTAATGGTATATAACAAAAAAAGAGAAAAAATGAAAAATTTATTTCTTTTTCTTTTTGGACGCTGGAGCTTTTGGAGCTTCTTCGACTTCTTCTTCAACTTCGCATTCGCCGCACATCTTTGAGTCTACGCTCATTGATCCTGCGCCGTATGCTGCAAGTGTTAAGAATGCTGCCAAGAATAGCAATGCTGCTTCGCCGCCGTTGCCTGCTTGTCCGATTGGGTTCCAATTCGCTGTCAAAACTGGTGCCATGAAGAATCCGAATACGTGGTAGACGTATGCGATGATCATTTCAACTGCACCGACTTTTGCTGCCCAGTGAGTGTATAATCCGATAATGACTGCGATACCTACTAGGATTTCAATTACGCCTGCTACGCCCATTGGCCAAATAGCTGGCATGCCGCCCATGAACTTTGTTATACCGTGTGTAAAGAATAATCCGCCCACGATGATACGGAACGCGAGGTGAAGCCATTCTCTCCACCCATTGCAACATTCGCAATTTGCACAACTTGAATCTGACATACTAATTCCTCCGGCACTGATTGCCTGAGCTAGCCTGTCTTTCCGACGCTATATAAATCTTGCTCGAGGATCTTTAAATAGTATATAAATGCCTGGCTTTTGGGGTGTGTGCTTTTCTGTTCTTTTTTGAGCGATTTTCGCGTTTTTGAGCGCTATATTATAATACTTGAAAACACAAGGATATTGCTATGGATTACTGTATAGACATCCAAACGGTGGGAGCCGACTTGTCAGTTGATAGTGACTCGCTGAGTCCGATTACTGGGCGTATCATTGGCATTGGTGTCCATGATGGCGTTGCGACTCATATTTTAGTTGACGAAGACGAGAAAGCATTATTGACGCAGTTCTGGAAGCTATTGTCCGCGCCGTCGTTTCGACTGATCGGTTTTAACATAAAGAAGTTTGATATTCATTTTTTATTAGTGCGTAGTTTGGTGCACGAGGTGCAAACTGTTCCGCTGTCAACGAAGCATGTTTTGGATTTGCGCGAACATCTGACGTTTTTTCAATCATACATGAAAAAAGGAACGCTGGTGGATTATGCGTCAATCGTGGGCCTAACAATTTCACATAGTTATGAGGTCATACCGACGTATTGGTCACAGAAGAGATTCGATTTGTTGAAACACATGCTACTTGAGAACGTGATGGCGACATACGCATTGTTTGAACGATGCAAGAAATTGCGGATTCTCTAATTTATTTGACGTCTTCGACTTGTGCGTCAACCACTTTGCCAACTGGCTTTTTTGTGGACTTAGTTAACGTTTTCGCCTTTACTGTGTCTGCTGTTTTTCGCGCTTTCATGGTCCAGACGCGAAACGTCGATTTGCCAAAAAGACCTAAAATGAATGCGATAATGAAGGCTATGAGTATGAACGGAATCATGACTACGAAGATAGCAAGGCCGATAATAGCAAGCACGAACCACACCAATGCCACGAGGATATTTTTTATCATGCATTTCTAAGAATAAATATGATTAATAAATTATGTGTTCGTTTGGTTTACATAGTCTTTGAGATTGACCGTAAAATTGAACATCGCAAGGGGATATGTTGTTTCTCCGCGTGTTTGATCCAAAATCTGTAATCTGATAAGGGCTGAACCATTTTCTTCAAATATTACGGATGTTTGATCTGTAAAGAAAACTGAGCGCTGTTCGCCAGTGTCGAACAGAGTTCCGTAATAGTACGTGAATTTTGGATAGACTTGTCCGCTGAGTCTGTCTGATTTCTCTTGAGATATGTCTATTTTCTGCACGTAATAGCTGAACGCAGGGTAGAATGGATATGTTTTTTTATTGTTAACTGTGAATATGATTTTTCCGACGTCGCCAGAGCCGTTGTCAACTGATTTCATTTGTATGGAATTAAGTTTTACTGTGAAGTTTTCATTAGACTGTTCTTGGATGAAGTTCTTGCTGTGCTCTTCTTCTGAAAGTAGGCCGTATGATTTTTGGTTTTTCAACGGTTGTTGGATTCTGGATACTGCGAGATTAATAACATCTTTATAGTAATCGTGACTGAAGTTTTCTAAAGGATAGACGCATTGAAAGTATACGAGTTTGTCATCGACTTGTGCAAGGTACATGACGTCGACAAAATCCTTTCGGAATCTTCGTACGTCTTCTACACGAGTGGTTGCGGTTTGGTCATAGGTGTATGTATACGTTTCATCGAGTTCATCGTATTTGCCCGTAAATAAGCTATGATTCAAATCAGTGAGTGCGTCCTTTGCGACTTGCGCTGAGGGGAAATCATATACTTGCTCTGAGAATCGAAAATTGAAATCTTCTGTGCGTGGATTCCATTGGTCAGTGTATACTACAGTGTAACCATCTTCGAAACCATATCTTTGCGCTCTTGAATACATTGTTTCAGACACAAATAAGGGCGTAATATTTCCTTGATAACCGGCAGGGTATGTCGGGACTGAGAAATCGCTTGGTAGTAATACTGTGTTGAAAAGATTGCTGTTCTGTTGTATGACAACTTGCGCCGGTGCCTCAGTTTCCATGACGCCTACTCGTGCATCTTCTTGCACTTCTGGTACGTCTGCATCGTTTTGGACTGGCGTTTGTGTACATGAAGAAAGAATGAATAATATTGTAATGCAAAAAGTCATATATGCATATTTCATATAGGTGCAGGGCTGTCGCTCTATATAAAATTTTATCTTAGATATGCGTTTGTGACGTATTGCTGGACCATGCGGTGCGTGTTAAAATAACTACCATTCATGGCGATTGCGTGGCGCATCATCGAATTCCAATGCCAAGGTTCGCGGTAATATGTCGGAACGATATTCTTTTCTAATTTGTTATACAAGTCAGAGGAATCTTCACTCATGTCGTCGGAGTTGTCGGATCGCAATGGTCCGATAGTCCATCCAGTCTTGCCTTCGATGTATCCTTCGATCCACCAACCATCGAGTGTTGAAAATTGCATGACGCCGTTGAGCGCTGCTTTCATACCGGATGTGCCAGATGCTTCAAGTGGGCGCGTTGGTGTATTGAGCCAGACGTCGACACCGCTGGTTAGCATGCGTCCTTTATTCATGTCGTAGTCTTCGACAAAGATGAGTTTGATATTAGGTCCTAAGTTGTTTTGCAAGTTCCAGATGCGGCGGATAATGTCTTTTCCTTGCCCGTCGCTGACGTGGGCTTTTCCGGCGTAGATGATCTGCAGTTTGCCGAACTTTGCGGCGATTGACTTGAGTCGTTCTACGTCTGTGAATAATAAGTCAGGTCGTTTGTATCCTGTTGACCGACGTGCGAATCCAAGCGTAAGTACGTTTACATCAAAGTCCGTGTGATACTTTGTGTTGACAAATGAAAGTAAATCGGCTTTCGCTTCTTGGTGCGCTGCCCAGATTTCTGTGTCTGGAATAGCAAGTGCGGAGCGAAGCGAGAATGGGTCGTGGCGCCAGTCTGGAATATATTTATCAAATATTGCTGCCATATGCGGGCCGACCCATGTAGGTGCGTGTACGCCATTGGTGATCGCGTGGATTTCTCGTCCAGGGAACATGTGCATCGAGACTTCTTTGTGTTTTTTTGCGACACCGTTGACGTAGTTTGAAAGATTGAGCGCAAGGTATGTCATGTTAAAGATTCCGTTGTGCTCTGC
Organism: Acidobacteriota bacterium; assembly: GCA_035299465.1. Taxonomy (GTDB): domain Archaea; phylum Nanobdellota; class Nanobdellia; order Woesearchaeales; family DATGWN01; genus DATGWN01. The sequence continues at coordinate 4,690 of DATGWN010000010.1, forward strand.
TAGTTTCATCGACCATGGGTAATAGTCTTTAATCATGCGGCCGACCATCCAAATGTCGAATGTGTCGTGTCCTGCTTCGACTGGCGTGTGTGTTGTGAATACGCATCGTTCTTTGACGTGCTCGATATCGAATTTATATCGGTGCAAAAGTTCGATTGTACATAACGCGGCGTGGCCTTCGTTCATGTGGAATTTATCGATGCCAAAGTATCCGAGTGCGTCAAGCATGCGAACGCCGCCAAGTCCAAGAATCATTTCTTGGCAGAATCGGTATTGTCTATCGCCGGCATATAAGACGTCGGTGAGTGTCGAATCGTATTCTGAGTTACCTTCGATTTTTGTATCAAGGAAATAGATTGGGACTGTTGCGCCGCGTTCACCTTGGAGTATGTATTCCCACGCCGTCACTTTGACGTCGCGGTCTTCGATCGTCACTGTGATTGTCACGCCGGTTTTTTTAAAGAGCGATTCGATTGGCCATTTATATGGTTCTTCGTGTTGATTTCCATACGCGTCGATTGTCTGCTTGAAGTAACCATATCTATTGAGAAGTGTGATGCCTACGATTGGGACTGAGAGGTCTGCACAGGATTTGAGAGTATCACCTGACAAGATACCAAGGCCGCCAGAGTACGTAGGTATCGCAGAGTCAAAGCCTATTTCCATCGAGAAATATGCAATTTTGCGATCATGCTTTTCCATAGACTGCCTCAATAGCTAGCGTGTACGCTTTCTCGTATTCTTTGATAAGTAATGCCCAATCGGCTGTGTCAGCAATCAATTTGGCTGCGATTTTGTGTCGGACTCTATCGTGGTGATTCATGACAGAATAGCGCATGAGAATGTCAGCGACTTCAACTGTGATATCTCGGTCAGATTTATGAATTCTATCTACTACAAATACACCCTCTCGCTTTGCAGAAATCTTTTGAACGAATTGTCCAAAGCCAGCGCAGGTTGTTGTGAGTGCCGGTACGCCAAGACCCGCCGATTCGAGCGGTGTGTAGCCCCATGGTTCGTAACTGGACAAGAACATTCCCATGTGACAGCCGACGACGACGTCCAAGTAGAGCATGTCTAGTAGTTCATCCGATCCTGAAAGATACGCTGGGTAATAGACGAGTTTGACGCGGTCAGTTGGTCGGTTTAAGAGTCCTGCAGCTTTTGCTGCTCCAATGACTGGATGATCGTTTTCGTTGAGATCGTGTGTTGATATCGGCGCAATTGCCATGCCGTTTCTGAATCGTTTTGCAAGTCTGTCTAATTCAACGGATAAGTCAGTTGAGATGCACATTTTGTTGTGTGACAATGCTGCGTCAAGCAATTCAGCTCTGACTTGTGGTTGGATTCTGTCGATGACGTTTTTGATATGGCGATAGCCTAATTTATTCATCAATACGTCTTTTCGAACGCCGTTATTGTTTGTTGCGATGAAGACAAAAGTGACCACGGATCTGTCGCTGCCGCTTTCGATGAGTTTCTTGTTGAGTTCACCAAGTGCTGCGATGCTGACGTCAAATCCTTTATTGTGGAATTCGTTTCTGCCCGACATGAAGTAGAATAATGTCTTTGAAAGATCGAATTGGTGATATGGGAAGAAGAAGTATCTGCTAAAGTCGATAAGACGCTCTTTGCTTGCCGCGTGTTTGATTGCGACTTGTTCGAATGATGGATATTCTTCGCTGTCAAGTCCGTTTGGCGTGACGATGGCCTGTCGGCCTAAAACAACGAACGCTTCTGCTGCGGTCACGTCGCTGACGGTTGTGAACTGCGTCGAATGATGTGCACACGCACGTTCTGTCGTGAATTTTTCAAAAACACCACAATCTTTTGCAGCTTGATAGGGATTCATTGTCTTGAGTGCGCTAAATAAGTCTACGCCGCGTCCACTCAAAGAACGACCGAGCATTGTCGCGTGTGTTGTGAAGACTGTGGCAACTTTTACTTTTTGCATCTTCAAATACAGGTTTGCGATGCCTGCGAGCCATTCGTGTGTCTGCACGACGATTTTCTTATTGAGATATGCATTGTCTTTGGAGAACGCTTCGATGACTTTTCCGCTGGCTATTGAGAATAAGACGGGTTCCTCGAACTCATAGCCTGTTCCGTACGAGTCGATGCCAAACTGTTCCCAGAGCATTCGTTTCCAATCGTTTTTAGCTCCCCACAATGATGAGAAGTCGACAAGAATGACGTGTGGTTCGCTTCGGATTAGCCATCGGCCGAATTTCACTTTGATGCCTTGTGAACTGAGAGATGCAAGAATCGGGATGACGTGATGCGGTGCGATTTCTTCCGAGAAATCTTCTGGTTCTTTGTTAGGGAGCAATGGCCCGATTAAGAAGAACTCTTTTGCAAGATGTTTTGCCTTTGTCGCTTTTGTAGTGATGACGGTATTGATGCCACCGACTTTGTTGCACACTTCAAAGCTGACTTCAAACAGGCAGTCTATCATTGTGATTAGAATATACCTATGCTGCGAGCAAGGACGAATCCAAGCATTAAACCGACGATAAGTCCGAGTGTGAAATCAATGATCTTGCCTTTGACTGTTTCTTCCATGACTGCGTCGCCGCCTGGATGATGCGACGTTGTATGCAGATGGTGTTTTGTCATATGCGCAAAGTGTTTGTCAAGATGATTTATCTGTTCATGCAGCGGCAACACTTCGTCTGATCGTTTGTGGACGATTACAGAATCTGTGACGCGCTGGGAGACTTGTTTTTGAACCGGTGACGTCTTTGTTTCTTTTTTTGGCGCTTCTAGGAATGCTGCTGGTGGCTCTTTGAGGTGGATGGGTTCTTCGTTTTTCTTGAACACGCCTCTGGCCATAATTCTTTCAGCTAATTCTTCGTCTAAAACTCGTATTGCCCCATACTTGTCTGTTGTGTGTCGAAGCTTGTTTGCCAATTGTTTGTCTGCAAAGATATTCTCAATCCAATTTGCAAAATCATTTCTTGATTGGTTTACGTGATGTGCGTATTCTGCATCGTTCATTCCAAAGAGTGCTTCACGTAATGCTGTAAGTGAATGCAGGCGATTGCCATTTTGTCTTACGAATGCAACGTGGTCTGGAACTATTATATCAGTCATATAGCACCTATAATTGTTTGATAATGTGACGGTAAATGATTATCTGCGCCTTGTCTTTGCTCTTTTCTTTTCCGAGTGCATCTGCTAATTCGGAGTCTTGGAAAATATCGGCAACCCAAGTCGCGAAATCGTTTCTGTCTGCTGTGACGTGGTGGGAGAAGACGTGTTCGGCCATCAAATCAAGTTCATGAGCGAGCTCAAGAATTGTCAAGATCTCTTTGCCTTCAATTGTCTTGAATGCGTTCTCTGGCGGTGCTGCCCTTTTATGGATAGGCACAGCCTTTTTCTTTGTAGAACTAGAACTCTTTTCCCCTTTTTTTTTCATTGTTGTACCCACTACAACGACTTATGCACTTCCCCTCGTTCTTTATTTAAAAATGTTCTTATTTTCTTTCGACGAGGCTTGTGCTTTTTTTACTTCTTATGATGTGCTGGTTTATGCTCAACATGCGCAGCCGGTTTTTCGACTTTTACATGCTTACTTGGATCTGTTCGGATGATGATGTCGTTGAGCGTGTTCATGAACGCGATGAACGAGTCGTACGGACTGTCATACGGGTTGAAGTATTTGTGGACGTCTCCGTCTGAGAACCATTTCGTACACATGTAGTAGAAGTGGTCTGACGTTGTGAGCTTTCGCCATGCTTCAATCGTTATTGCATCTCCATATTTTTTGACGCGCTCTTCGACTGCGTATAATTGCGCGATCGATTCAGTCTGCATCTTGTTTCCAAGCCATGCTGACAAATCACGTTCAAGGTCTGCCCACGAGATTGTATGGTGGATATCCAATTCTCCTCTGCTTGGGAAGGCTTTTGCGACTTCGCTTGGGGTCATGAACGTGTTATGTGGATGGCTTAGGTGCGCAGCTGGCAATGCTTCCATGAACTGGAAGATACCTGTGTCTGCCCATTGGTGTTCACCAAATGTTTCATAATCCATGAAGAGATTTATTGTTTCGCCGTTTCCGTTGTAGGCGTTTACCCACTGCGTGTATTTTTCAACAGTAAGTGGCCATTCAGTCCAGCCTTTGTTTGAGAATCGGAATGCGATGTCATCTGAGAGTCTGTAGTTTTTGAGCAGGAGTGCGATTTTCTGGCACGTGACTGGTCTATGGACAAAATTCGGACTTCTCCATCCCATGACGTGGTCTGCTCCTTCTGCTAAGATTGCAGTATAGCCCATGTCTTCGATGAATTTTGCGAGTTCGTTATTGTAGATGAGTTCGGTATTTCGGAATGTCGTTGGCTTCTTGCAACCGACAAGTCGCATGATTGTCTCTTCGTGCTTTTTGACTTGCGCGACGAATTCTGTCTTACTATATAGATATGAGAGCGAGTGGTAGTATGTCTCTGCGAGGAATTCGACGTTGCCAGTCTTTGCCAATTGTCTGAACGATTCAAGCACTTCTGGGCAGTATTGTTCAAATTGCTCTAAGGCGACGCCTGAGATACTATATGATACTTTGAATTTTCCGTGGTTTCTTTTGACGAGGTCTAAAATGACTCTATTCATCGGCAAGTAACATTTATCTGCTACTTTTCGGCAAATCTGTTTGTTCTTTTCGTCATCAAAATAGTTCTGATTCTGTCCTATGTCAAACACAGAATAGTGTCGTAATCGAAACGGTTGGTGTACCTGAAAGTAAAAGCAAATATTAACCATAGTCTACCCCTTTTTAGTGTGAATTATCTATTTCTGATGTCTCTGTAAATATTGATGCACTTTTGAGTCGGTGCTGTCCAGTTCATCGCTTGGACTTGCTGTTGGCCGTTTCTTCCTAATGTTTGTGCCAACGCCGGATAAGTAAGGATTGCGACGACTTGATTAGCCATGCGGTCGATGTCCCAGAAGTCGGTCTTGAGTGTGTGACTTGCGACTTCGGCGACGCCTGCAGTCTTGGAGATGATAGTCGGAGTGCCGTATTCCATGGCTTCAAGCGGAACGAGTCCGAATGGCTCTGAAACAGAGGGCATGACGTAGCAGTCAGCACTAGAGTATAGCGCCTGTGCTTGTTCCATCGAGTAGAAACCGGTGAATATAAACTTATCAGCAATACCGAGATGTGTTGCGAGGTCTACGGTACGCCGGAACATATCACCGGTTCCACCCATGATGAATGTGACGTCTGATCGCTTTTCGAGGACTCTCTTAGCGCATTGGACGAAATATTCTGGGCCTTTCTGCGCGGTAATACGTCCTGTAAAGAGAACGACTTTGTTGGAGCCTAAATTGAGGCGTCCTGATGATTTCTTTTTTCTGATAAGCGTGTTAGGTGCGTTGTGGACGACTTCGATTTTCTTTGGATCGATGCCGTACTTGTCAACGATGGTATTTTTGACATATTGGCTGATTGCGATAATCTTGTCTGCATGTGCCATACCGAAGTATTCCATGTCGCGTTCCATTGGATTGGCGTTGCCAAGATATCGGTCATAGATAGTATTGTGAACGTGGACAACCATTGGTTTGCCTGTTGCAATCTTGACGCCAAGCGCTGCCGGGAATGTCATCCAGTCGTGCGCGTGGATGACGTCAAAGTCCAATGTCTTTGCAATCTCAAATGCGCGCTTTGCGAAGAGATCGACTTCCTCGAACAAGTTTGGACCGTACAGTGCTTTCTTTCTCGTATCCTTGCCGGTGAGTGTCGTATTGAATGTCTTGATTGCAGTTTCATATTCCTGCGGAGATTGGTATGCTGTGAAGAACGCGTCAACTTTCTTGATTGTTGCGCCCTTGATTTGAGGCAACATGTTTTCTGCGATGAGAACGTCGGTATTTGTATCGCTCTTGAATCCTTCTGGGCCAAATGGCATAATGTAAGTGACTTGCATGCCCTGCGCTGTGAGCTCTTTGATCAGGTCGTAACAGACCATGCCAATTCCACCTGCGTATAATGGCGGCAGCTCCCAACCGAACATGAGGACTTTCATGAAGAGCAATTGGAGAAGCAAGTACCCCTAACATAATTAGAATGCGATTGTATCGCTAATATGCCTCTCATTGACCTCGCATCAAAACTTTTCCCATTGTCATTTATAAATGTTTTTGTTAGGCGCGTCATGGAAAATCAGAAAACATCGACCATAAATGGTAGTTTCGTCACCATTCGGTCTAAAAAGAAAGAAAAAATTAAATCAGCACAGGTTTTTTCTTCGCTGTCGCTGCGCAGAAGAATGCTCCGAGCATTGCGCCGATCAGATTGAAGATCAAATCAAGACCCATGTTGTAGATGTCGCCTACGCCGTTATT
>DATGWN010000011.1:0-4136 GCA_035299465.1 Acidobacteriota bacterium
ATTCATTGCTTAAAGCCTACAGCTCCCTCTTTGGTGTTGTAGCAATGCAAGTCCAAAAAAAAGAAGCCGCAAAAGCCGGTGATGCCGCAAGAAAAAAGATAATAGTCATACTCGATGCTCAGGAAAAACAGCTCACAACTCTTGACGAAGAACACGACGAAGCGCAAAAAGTTGGCGAACATATCTACGAAAATTTCCAAGAACTCGAAACACTTATGTCTGAAGTAAAAACACTCTTTGATGAAAAAACACAAAAAGAACTCAAAGCGATGCTTCCAATAAAACGCAAATCATACGAAGTCACAGCAATCGATTTCGCAAACAAAAAAATGACGGTGAAACATGTTTCCAACATCTAATTTTTTCTTACAACGCTACGAAACGTGGGGCTACCCGCAAAGCGAAGTGCAACTCCCAACCGTCGTGAGAATCAACCGACTCAAATACCCTGTGGGCGTTCCTGCATTTGACAACAAAATCAAGCTCAAAGCAATAAAGGAACTCAAAGATTCATTTATTTTCACTGCAGACTTCTCTCCGGCATCCACGCCTGCATATTTACTCGGACACATCTACGTCCAAGAAATTGCATCGCAGTTGGCCGCAATTGCACTCGATCCACAACAGACCGATGTCGTCCTGGATATGTGCGCGGCGCCTGGTTCCAAGACAACCCAGATAGCGTCGATGATGAATAACAAAGGGATGATAGTTGCCGTCGATAATCACACGATGCGCGTACAAAAACTCGTCAATAATTTAGAACGTTGCGGCGTCACAAATGTCATCGCCGTCAGAAAGGACGCTCAGTATGTCATGGACCTCAACATGGAATTTGACAGAGTATTGTTAGATGCACCGTGTTCTGGGAATTTTGCAATTGACAAAGATTGGTTTGAAAAACGAACGAAATCCGGCGTCCAAGAAAATGCGCGATTGCAGAAAGATTTGCTACAAGCTGCAATAGATGTGACAAAAATAGGCGGCATCATAATATATTCTACATGTTCGTTGGAAACAGAAGAGAATGAAAATATTGTCGAGCCTGCATTGGATTCAGGCCAAGTCGAGCTAGTTGACTGCGATTTGCCATTCTCATTTCCAGGCTTGACCGAACGAACGAAAAAATGCAATCGCTTCTGGCCAGCACAGAGTAATACGCAAGGCTTCTTCATTGCAAAACTACGAAAGATAAAATAAATTTTAGATAAATAAGTGCTTGAATGGTTTCGTCTGTTTTACACGGTCGATGAATGCATCGTATACTCCGTGTGTACAGTCTGCAATAACTTCCACGCGAGCATCCGCAGGCATTCGACGCTTAAGGAACTCTATTTCTTTGAGTTTCATCGAAAACACGTCGTACAAAACTGAAACGTCTGACGGATTCTCTCGTAAGTCCAAACTCATTCCGAATCTGTCGCGCGGCAAGAAGCGTTGGGAATCACGGTAAAGAACCATGCATGGGAATAGATTGAAATTATGCTGTTCTGACGCCGCTTGCAGTTTTGCAAATACTTCGTCTTCACATTGCGTGATTTGTCGATCCAAAATGTCAGCATCCGTTGTATGCACTAACGGCCTATTGACATTGACGCTCACAATATATGTTAAGTTTGGCGATACCATATGAGCTGGGGATAAACTGGGTGGTAATAAAACTTGCTAACCCCTCTGAGAATCAACCTAAACGACACAGAACACGCACCAATCGTAAATCAAAAAGATTTATAAAACACCCTCTAATCCATCACATAACGGTTCATCACTCTTGGCATGGAAGATCGATGATCCGGGAATAATATGGTATCAGGAAAACACAAGTCCCATTCATTTAGAAAGATATTTGTCCGCACACCAGGTGCACGTACAGTAGTCCACCGACGATTGAGAAAGCCAGGTCGAGCAACTTGCCCAGACACAGGCGTCTTCCTCGCAGGCGTTCCACAAGTTCGAAAGACAAAACTCATGAATATGCCAAAATCCAAGAAGCGCCCACAACGCGCATACGGCGGCGTACTCAGTTCAAGCGCATCACGCAGACGCATCATCGCAAAAGCACGATCGCTTTAAATTTTTCAAAATTTTTTCACACTAATCAAGAAGTAATCTCTTTTTGTCGACGGCAGAAAGATCTCGCGGCGACGCAGATCCGGACAAGCCAAAAATGAGATGAAAATCACGGTTATTTCTTGTATCAATTCGGAGGAAAACACAATGTTCGAAGTAGGAAGAATCTGCATTAAAACAGCAGGTAGAGATTCAAATCAAGTATGCGTAATCATCGACGTTCTCGACGGCCGTTACGTTCTCGTAGACGGTCAAACACGACGCAAGAAAGTCAATATCGCACACATCGAGCCAACATCAAAGACAGTTGACGTCAAGAAGAACGCAACGACTGAATCAGTCGTCAAAGCGCTTGAATCAGCAGGATTCTCAGTTGAAAAGAAAGGCAAAGCTCGAAAAGCAGCAGCTCGCGCAATCAAGACGAAAGTCAAGCACGAGAAGAAAGTCGTTGAAGCTAAAGTAAAGGACGTTGACGCTAAGGCAGAAGCTCCTAAGAAGAAGCACAACGTAACTGAAAAAGCTACTCATAAGCCAAAAGCTGAAAAGAAAGCTAAAAAAGATTAATTTAATCTTTTTTCTTATTTTTTCATTCAAACAAATTTCATTCAAGCAAATTAATCTACAATTTCTAAGTAATCACTACAAAGTAGTAAAAGTAGGGAAATATTTATAAACAAATATTATTTGCACACACTAATGGCTGAAAAAATTGATTATGTGGCTTACGTAAAAACCGCTCTAGGTAATCAAAGAGGATTACATCCCTTACTCTATAAGCATATTATCGAGCAGACGGTAACAAATGGGCGAGGAGTCAATCCCTCTTATATTCCCTTAATCGGTGTATGCGAATTATCTCAATTGTTGGATCAATTCGAACGTAAACCAGTTCTAAAGGCAACACCAAAATGCTCAGATTTAGTTGGCATTATGGAGTTGGCAAAAATTCATCTTGTGTCATATTCTGCGTTTCACAGATAACGACGTGCAAAGGCAGCGTTTTTTTCAATTTGCTATGTATATCTCTTGACGGAAAATAAAGAAACCTGGATACCTTTAAAAACAATCGAACGTTCTTTTATCCCGGCAGGCTAGGTTTGAAGGCTAGTCCTCTTCCCCATGGCAAACGGACGATACGGCCAGACCAATGCCCAATCGTGTCAGACATGTTATTTGTCGGTCTTGACGCAAACGTAGACACCTTGTCCTCATTGATCGATGCGGTGGAGAACCGAGTCAGGTGGGGAACCAAGCAGCTCTAAACTACCACGTTGGTGTTTTGAGGGTCACAAGGTCGAGAATGCGCCAAGGTAGCTGTTCAAGTAATGTGTTTGGCTGGGTTGGGATGCCTGTCTTTTTTGGTGAATAAGATACATGAAGAAAGTGGTTAGTGCAGTTTTGTTTTTTACAATATTTCACGGATTGTTTTTTGGAATGCAATATTTTGTAGCCCGATATCTATACAATCTGGTCAATGAAGAAATGACGAGATTTGCCTTGAGCTTTCTTATCTTAGGAACGCTTTCATTCTCCGCCGCGTCAATGTGCATCAGATTCTCCACACGCTGGTTCTGGCGCCAATTTTACAAGCTCAGCGCGTATTGGATGGGCACAGTTTTCATCTTATTCACAGTCACAATGGGAGAACGACTACTCAACCTCTTCCTTCCAATTCCAAAATTACTCAGTCTTTTGATTATTTCAGTCACGTTTATTCTTGTCTTCACACAGGCGATCATCGGCGGAAACAAACTGGAACTCAAAATTGTCAAAACTCCATCTAAGAAAGCAAAGATGCCAATCAGATTCGTACAATTGTCGGATATTCATCTTGGCGCAATCAACCGAAAAGAAGTATTGCAGCGACTCGTTTCGCAGACAAACATCCTCAATCCAGAGTTCATTGTCATTACAGGAGACTTGTTCGACGGAAACTGTGATGTAGAGCAAGACATTCTTGAGCCACTCAATTCCTTCGTTGCACCGACATATTTTGTCACAGGAAATCACGACTATTACCAAGGCGTCGACGCTGTGCGAAAACAATTGTCGAAGACGAAAGTAAT
>DATGWN010000012.1:0-7100 GCA_035299465.1 Acidobacteriota bacterium
TCGAAAACATACGTAGCCACCGTGGTACTTGTCAATTGCCGCCGAGAAGGCCGAGTATCCTAATTCTCGTAATCTTTGAGGAGCGGGCAATTTCGTGACGTTTTGAGCCGCCATGATTTCTCGTGCTTGATTGATAATGAACTCTTCGTTAGTCCAATCTTTGTCGCCGTGACAGGATGTCTCACCGAGTGATTTGCGTAGTTTGTTGAGGCCGCCATTTGATGTAACAGCGAAGATGAAGCCGCTATATCCGAGATCTTTGAGTTCGGATTGCGTCGGCAATGTTGTGCGTCCGTGTTTTTGCAAGATATATTGCGCAAATGCCTTAAGCGACTCTGGAGTATTATACGTATGGCCATCAAATTTTGGTGTGTCGCCGACGAGCTTTCGTAGCGTCGTCATTCCGCCGAATTTATTTATTGCGTGTTCTATTTTTCTGTCGATTTTCTCAGCTAGTATTCGCGCATGTGGTAAACGTTGCAAACCATTTTCTTTTTTGTACGTCTGCAGCGTTGCGACCAATTCTTCTTGAGTTTTCCATTTCACGCGATTGGACGGATTATATGTGATACCCATATCGATGAAAAAGTTGTCCTGTCCTCCCGGGTAATGTTGAATTGCGTATCGTAAAACGGAGTTGCCATCACGCAGTTTGTTCAGATTCTGAAAGTCAAAGCCTTGTGCTTGCAGTGCTTTGGCGTGTGCAAGAATATTTTTCTTATCTTTCCAATATCCTGCTTCCTTCATGCCAGGGCTCTGATCACCGACGAGCTTTCTAATATCGCCGATTTTATGGTACTTGGCCATGCCTGCTTGCAAATCTGATCTACCAATGCTCACCAAATAGCCATACGTCGGCACAGTAGTCAATCCTCGACGTTGCATTTCTGCTTGAAGCTCTCGCACGACGTTGTCAATATCGCGCCAATAGCCAAAAGGTTTTCTGTCAGGTTCGGACATTGTCTGAGTCGATTCGCTCTTTGCCGACTTTTCTGACTGTTCTTGGATTCTGGATTGGAGGTCTTCAATCATGCTGCGTAGTCCTCCAATATTCCCACGAGGTCTTTTCCTTGCGTAAATCCAGTCTTTTGACGAAGGATTTCACGGAATTTTGGAAATCCGCCGTGATAACGTGAGATAGCGTCGGCAAGACTTGCTAATTTTGCTTTGAGTAACTTTGCATAGCCTGGGACTGTTTCCCAACCGTGTGTTTCACACGCCATTTTTGCTTGTCCGATTGCATAGTTAATATCGTCCCATCTGTCCGCAGAATCTTTGGTAACGTTTTCGCCTAAGAGCCGTCTAAACTTTGGATAGCCGCCATGATATTTTTGAATAGAAACTGATAGTGAATGATAGCCATTTTGGATGAGAATCTTTGCAGGGGGCAAGCTGTCCGTCGCCAATTCAAGTTTTGCTTGATTTGCTTGCTGTATCGTATACTCCAAGTCCTTCCAAGTACCCATTTTGACTCGCACGTCGGACTGGCCAAGTTTTTTTCTAAACTCAGCCATACCGCCGTGGTGATTAGTAATCGCGAAGACGAGAGATGAGTGTCCGTCTTTTACCAACTGGTTGAATGGCGGAAGTTCAGATAGATTCTTTTCAGCCATGACTTTTTTTGCATATTCAATGGCGTATGCTTCTTGTTTCCACAAACCGTCGTCTCGTCTGACTTGTTTCTCACCTAATGCGGTGCGCAGCGTTCTAAATCCGCCGTGTTTATCGACAATGACTTTTGCCAATGTTTTGTAATTCAATCCGACAAGAGTTTTCTGAGACGGTACTCTGCGCAATGCATGTTCAGCCATAATTTCCTTGACTTGGGCAAGTACAACGGCGAAATCATCGAGTGCACCGTTGTCCGCGCGAGGTTGTTCGTCGCCGAGCAATGTTCGCATGTGACGAATGCCGCCGTGGTACGTGGAGACTGCGTCGATGAGTCCACTGTATCCTAAATCAGAAATAACTTTAGATGATGGAAGAGAGGTATAATTATGTTTAATCTTGAATTCCCGAAGTGCCTGTAGCACGTTGGGCAATTCTTTCCAATATCCGTTCTCGACTGACTTTGCCATATCTTGACGTTGCGATACTCCGTTGCAAAATTACACCTGCTGACTGCTCACCCGTGATTACACAGATAAGCAAAATTGAAAATTTATTTGAAAGTTAAATTGGACGTTTAATTGAAAGTTAAATTGAAAGTAAAACTTGTTAAAAATTAAAATTAAAATTTCCCGCGAACGTAGTCTGCGAGGAGATGTTCCACTGATCTTGGTTCCATTACAAACGTGCCTTTATGGTTTGGCGTCGTATTCTTGGAATCTCTGACTCGTGTGATCATATATTCTGGCAAAGATTGACCTGCAAACCATACTCGTTCTGAGCTGATTGGTGTGCTGTCCATGTGATCGCCAAATCCGATTGCTTTTGAAAGAAGGCCTGGACCCATGATTACTTCTGGAGTTCGATTTGGTCTGTAGACGATACCTGCGCGCAATGTAATGCACGATGGATTTCGTGGTGTTCCACAAGCAATGTCGATAAGTCTATGACCGTGTTTGACGCTGATGCCTATCATGCCTGGCGCATAGTTCATAGTCGGCGCTGTGCTTTTTTCACTGCCTTGATATGCTGCTACTTGTGTGAGTTGTGCGGCAACTGGTTCGCTGCCTTTTGACTCTACAATAAGGAATCTGCCGATGATTTCTGCTGCTACGTCTTCCACATTTCTGCGGAAAAACTCCATTGGGAGCTTGTATTCTGGTGTTGGGAATTGGGTTTGGGATGCCATGCTATCACTTAATAGTAGCAAATTTAGTTAAATATATAAAGGTATCGCTTATTCTCCTCTATACCATGTCAGAATACCGGACACCTAACTTCAACGCTTTACTAGAGTCACGCATCCGAGATGGGCAGGTTCAATACAAGAAATACTTGCAATCCGGGAAAGTTCCACTCCAGATAGCTCTAGAAGAAGCACGTAAGAAAGGCCTCAAACCCGAGCTTATCAATCGCGCGGAAGAGAAAGGCATGATAGACGGTAGTCTTGAGATGACGTATGAAGGCGCGGACCGTATTCTCAAACGCATTAATGATTTTGTCAAAGAGCGCGGCGACGCGTCGCAAGTAGATTATGCGGCAATTCTTGGTAAATTCGATTCAGTGCGTGATCACGATCTTATTGCAACTGGCTTATTCTGCCTGATTCCGGAAGTTCGTGAGAAAGTGGCAAACAAACTTGAAACGTTGTATCGTGTCGTACTTAATGTCGGAACACGCCAACGGTCAAAAACAGAGGTTGCTTGGTCCACTCGAAACGACTCTGAAGAAACGCATATTGTTCCTGAGTCAATCCGATCCCTTTTGACGTATTTGCCCACGCCACAGACTAGCGAAGACGAGCAATATCAGCGGGCATTAAAGACACTAGTCAAACAAAAAATTGAACGTGATGTATTTCTCAAATTCCACACTGACGCCGCAAGTGCGTTTTCAACATTGAGCGCACAAATAGCGGCAGAACAGAATCCAATTGTACGCGAAGTGTACTTACATGTACAAGACGTGTACAAGCAATATAGCAACGTGAAGCCGCTTAACGCGAATCCGAAATTCTTGGACCCTGAATTTGGTACGATGGGAACACTTCCTTCTTTGCACCAAAAAATCGGTATGTACCATTTGATGCGGGATGAGAAATTCGGTATCTTTGACGGCTGCGGTACGGGAAAAACTGCTATCGCGACATTGGCCCAGCCAATGATCAGCGCGAAAGAAGGTAAGACTGCTAAAACAATCATTGTCTGTCCTAATAATTCGAAGAAGGCTTGGAAAACAGGGCTTTGTGGAGAAGATGCTAAGCGATATCTTGATGTTCCTGCGAAACTGTATGTGTTCGATGGTGAAGCTAAGACGGATACGCTTCTTGCTGATTTGAAAGCACACGACTGGATTCTTGTCAACTACGAACAGTTGCTTGCGAAAACGCATGATGACAGGTTAGTCGTTGATGTACTGCGAGAAGTGGGTGCGGACTTCGTCATTGCTGACGAGGCGCACAGAATCAAATCCCGACGCATTATGACTGCGAACGGAAAACCGACACAGAGTGCGGCGTTTCGAACAATCGCCAACAGCGCGAAATATCTTGCCCTTCTTTCGGGTTCGCCGATACCAGACAGCCTGGATGATTACGCAGTATTGTACAGTTTGCTAAATCCCACAGTATGTCCTACTCCTGAACATTTTGACGATCTCTATCAGAAAAATCCTCGTATACTCTACACACTTTTCCACGAAAAAACGGTTCGACGTACATCTAACCAAATCAATGCGGGTCTTGAGTCTATTGAATTCGAAGATCTGGTACCGATGACAGATGTACAGCGCACGATTTATGATCACATCGTACAGACGCGACCACAAAATTGGCTTATCCAAGCAAGAAAAGCGATTTTGGATCCTCGCCTTGTCGACCCTCGATTGCTTGCGCAAGCTGGCGTCCTTGGTCAAGTGGATGAAACGCACTCAGCCAAATACAGAAAGTTAGAAGAGATTCTCACTGCCGCAGATGGTCCACTGGAAAAAGGAGAATCTTTCGTCGTATTCTCAAGTACATTCAAACAAGGTGTGACTCGAGGAGAACACGAACAGCTACGGCAAGCGTACGAAGCGATGGGAGAAAGCGAAGCATTCTCTAAATTGAACATTGAGCTTTCATTAGATAAGTTGCTTGAACGCAATATCCGCGCTAAGTCTGAGAAGAAGTTCAACATGGGCATAGTAGATGGAAATATTCCGGATATCATCGAACGCGAGCATGTTATTGAACGCCTCGGCAAAGATTTGGATGGCATATTATGCACGACAGAAACGGGCGGAGAAAGCCTGAATTGCACGGCTGCAAACCACGTCATTTTCCTTGATGATGACTATACGCCAAAAACGCAAGAACAAGCAATCGCTCGCGTCTTACGAAAAGGTCAGAAGAAGAAAGTCAATATCCATTTCCTGCGTACTGCAGAGTCACTTGACGAACCGCTACGCGATTATGTCGCTAGAAAAGCAATCATCACACAGATTGCAATCGATGGTTTCCCACTTACTCTTGAAGAGAAAGCGCTTCTCAACGACACGAAGGGCCAAAAGCTAGGAGATTTAATCAAACAAAAAATCGGCGGCGTCTCTATTGATACTGAATTAGCAAAAGTCGAAAGTATCGCAGATTATGAAATAAAGCGACGTTCAGTGAGTACTCACACAGGTAATGCGAACTTCTTGCCTGTCGAACTCTCTGAAAGCGATGCACAGAAATTACGTGCTTGGATGGCTCGAGATCCAAATTGTTGGAACGATCCTGATTTTGTGGCATTTTACATTCAAACGTTGCCGACGCTATCGGTTCCGGTCATGCACCAGGCGAAAATCTCTGATTTGATTTCGCGCGCAAAGGCTGGCCAAATAGTCTTCCCACGAAACGTGCTTTCGGAAGGTGCAGGGCCTTCGCTGCTCTTTGAGGCATACCGACGTATGGAACCTATTATACTTCAAAATGGTCTTGTCATGCCGACTGTGGTTGATAGAGACATTGCACCAGCTATGATCGCCAAAGCGACGAATCCTAACAGAATCCTCGGAGATATGCGTGGTATCGGCAGCGAGCTACGAAATGAATCTTTTGACATGGTCGATCATCAGTCTATCACGCTTCTTGCAAATCCACACGATGTATATCAAGCAATGCTTGAAACGCAGCGTGTCCTTCGACAAAATGGTATTTTAGAAATCGTCATCAAAGACAAACTGTTCAAACCGGAATTCTACTCAGGTCTTGGAAGATTGGGCTTTGAAGTCTTGACTGAAAAAGATCGAGGATTTACAATCAGCAAATCATTCTTCAAGCGACTGAAAAATGACTTTGGCGAACACTTTGCACAAAGTTATGCGTCCAAACTCAACGGCTCGCAATTATTGATTGCAAAGAAAGTTGATACGCCTACAACGGCGACGGCAGAAAGCTTCTGGTTCTTGCACCCGGAAGGCAAGGTAACAGAAACTGCCGCAGAACTGGCTACTGCGCAAGAAGCAATCAAAGCGGCAAACACGCCAAAGAAGGTTGCACCGCCGGAAAAAATCGTCGTCAACACTTCTGGCTACGCTACCATCGAAGAATCTCCCGTCGTCATGCGTAGATGGAGCCGTAAGAACGGTGCCCGTGTACCACGTGGCGGATGGAAGCATTAGATGATACCACGCGTTCGTCTTGAAGCTGATCTTGAAGCAATTGTCAATGGAATAGAAGCAAATGCTGCTCAAACATATGATATTCTTTTGGGTCTCCATCAACTCCCTGTAGAAAATCGAGTTGCACGCGTTATGGAATATTTTGAAATCAATGCGGCGCAGGCGATTGCAATCTGTCATCAATACGGTGTCCCAGTACAGGTAAGTGGCAAAAAACCAGATACGTTTTGGAAATATAACATCAACATAGCGGCGGAACTCTTGGAAGTCAGTGGTGGAAAAGCAATCATGCCGTCACGAACGGAAATGTATGCAAAGAATAAGAAAACGCTTGCGACGGTCATCTCTCAACGATTCGGTTCGTACAAAACGTGTGCAGAAGTATTTGGCTTGGATTTTGTAAACTCAAATGAAGGTTCTTTTCGGGAATGGTCTGAAGTAGTCGCAGAAGTCAACGCTATCTACAAAAAACATCCTTCTCTTCAAAATAAATTCCCAGGCGCGTGGTGGCTAAGAAACAACGGATACAGTTGTCTTGTAAGTGCTATCGTTTCATCGCACGGCGGTATGGCTGCGGCACGTAAAAAGTTAGGCGCTAAGCCGGTAGTTGAACAGACACCTATGGATATGTCTCTCACGTATATCCAAAGCGAGCTTGAAAAAATATGGGAAAAATATCCATCTACAAAAAACACTGTACCGCCGGAAAATTGGCTTCGAAAGCATAAATATTTCAGATTAAATCACTCAATTTCTGGTTTTGGCGGTTGTCCAAAATTAAGAGACGCGTTAGGATTTGAACAAGTCCACAAGCACGAAATCAACGAATACGACACGCCACAAAAAAT
>DATGWN010000013.1:0-2248 GCA_035299465.1 Acidobacteriota bacterium
ATTGAAGATTACCGCAGCGTCAAATCAGAATAACAAGAAACTGCAGATCTACGGAACGTATTACCGGACCGATGTAATAAACATCTTCGCGCGTGCATGCATGTTTGCGCTGGAGAATGGCTTTGCAGAATGGGAACGCGAGAAACTTGACTTCGAACCGTTTGTGTATGAAGTCGATGAAGAAGTCGAAGACGCCGAGTAGTCATCTCGCGTATTCTTCTAATATTTTAATTAAAGGGTCAGACACATCTTTGGATGGTAGCATTGCGACAAATCGAGCAAACCCGCCATTCTTTCCGACTGCCGCGTGAAGGCTAGAATTATCTCGGCGTAATTCTCCAGAAGTAGGGAGATAGCCTTTTGACGCGACATACGCCGTAAATTCTTTCTCGATGTTACCTCGAACTTGCCAAAAGCCATTGGGCTTTCGTTCCTCGGGAACAAACTTATACAAAGCGTTCACACCTGCATATCCGTTTGGAAAATAATTATAGATACCGTGTGCAAAACCAACAAAGCCATGGCGGACCAACCAATGCATATTTGGCGGGTTACCTTTTAGCTGTGCGTGACGTGAAATAATATCATCAAGTTGTTTTTTGACCCAGTCTGGATTGGCATAGTCTTCCTTCGTAAAACGAGTTTGGGTTTCGTGCAATCGGCTTCTGACTTTTGAAACAGTTCCATAGAATTTGTGGATGGCCGTCACAACAATGTGATATCCGTGGCTACGCAACCAAGTGTAAGTAGGAAATTTCCCTTTAAGTTGTGGATGTTGAGCATATAATTTCTGAATCTGAATTGCAAATTTATCCCACGTATTATAGTCTTTCATAAAGTGTTTTTGCGGCTGCTCGTATCCAAAAGTCTCTCGTACTTTGACAAAACCTCCTGCGCGTGTTATTGCGTGAGCTAGACGAGAATAGCCTCTATCTCGCATCCAGTTTTCTGGCGGTAGCGAGTTTTTTTTAGAAGGATGTCGCAGCCAGAGATCTTCCAGACCTTTTTTGATGCCTGAAAGCGACGAATCTGAGTCGACTTGTATCACCGCGGGTTGTCGATTAAGTTTTTCCCGCACTTTTTTGATACCGCCATGTATACGATATGTTGGATCTACGAGGTGTCCATAACCATGTGAGCGCATCCAAGTCGTTCCAGGAAGTTTCCCTCTCAAGGACGGATGTTCTTGTATCATCTTTTGAATTTCAGTTTTGTATACGTCCCAATCTCGCCATTTGCTGACTTCTGCAGGACCCTCGTATGCAAGACCCATATGCGAGACGAATGATCTAAAAGTGCCGAATTTTGCCCGGATTGCCTGCGTCATTCGTCCAACGCCGTGTTCATTCATTTCTTTTTGAGTAGGTATGTGCCCTATCTTGTCTCGAAGTGAGTTGAACTCAGTAACGATGTTAATCGCGTAATTCCAATAATTTTCAGGTTTGACTGAGTCGATGATAATTGGTTGATTATAATATCTGCAAAGCGCAATAGCCTGAGCAATACTAATCTCAAGAAATTCACCAACTTTTTTTGGTCGCTCTTGTGGTGTTGCATCCACAATTTCGAGAGTCTCTTTTAGTGGAACCTCTCCGATTTCTTCGATATTGCTAATAATGTCCTCAAGATCTTTCTCCAACGTGACCAGTGAGTGCATAGGTGAATGTCCGTGTGCAGTATGCGTTTTTGTCATTGTATCATCATACTCATTGCCTTCCAACATACGCACTTAGAATTGCATGCAATTCGCCGGATTCATGAGTTCTTTCGACGACACCTTCTCGCGCCAAGTCTGCACGCAACTTTGTTACACCGCCATTCTTGGTGATTCCTGATGCAAGCGAAGAGTACATTTTCTTAAGTCGTTCCAAGGATGGAAGATAGCCGTGCGTTTGGATGAAAAGTCTTGCTTCGTTCTTCACGTTATTATAATCGCTCCAAAAACCATTGATACGTCGCAGACTCTTGCCGGGATTGTATTGCGCATGAAGAGCTCTGTAGCCGCCTTCAACATGTTTATCGATACTTTGGAGAAGCACATAATAGCCGTGATTCATCATCCACTTGATGGTCGGTGGTTCATTTTTCAGTTCGGGATGATTCTTCAATATAGCATCAAATGCCGCTTTTGCACTTGCGGCGTCCGGATAATCAGATTCCTTTCCTCGCATAAGTTCTAGGCCAGCAAGCTTTCGTACATTGACCATTCCGCCGTGTAGATCATATATAGCTCGAGCCATTACAGAGT
>DATGWN010000014.1:0-7890 GCA_035299465.1 Acidobacteriota bacterium
GCAAGGCGGTTTTAGAAAAGGAACAACAACTGGCCTAGGCTTCACACAAAAAGAAGTCACTGACAAGACTGATTCTTATCAGAAAGAACTAGGAGATGCTCAGTCCGTACTTTCACGATTAGAAGAACAAAAACTAAAGAACGACGAAGACATTGCTCGATTAAGAGAATTCAAAGCGTCGCTAGAAGGAGACATCATCAAAGTCGAGAAAAGCCTTCACCTAGACGACGGCGATTTGGAAATTTCGAAAAAACTCAAAGACGAGTTCACTAAAGAGCTCGACACTGTAAACGCAGATTATCTCAAATTACAAAATTCGATCAGTACCGTTAACCGAACACTCGCACAATTCAAGATCGATCGACAAACATTACGAAACAAGATCACAGATATGCGAAATCCTACAAAACTTGCTGAACTTACAACATTCGAGGAGAAACTGCGTCTACTAGTCGAAGAATCGCAAAAAATAGAAGGCGAGCAAAAGCATATCACCAGCGAAATCTCCAACATCATCGAGCCAGAAATCGAAAACACCGGAAAAATCATCGCTCAACACGAGAAAGAAGAATCCAACTTCAAAACGGAAATTGAAACTCAAAAATCCAAGATCGCAACGCTGCAAACAGAACTCACTACATTAGAAGAGAAAGAAGCCGCGTTCTACAAACAATTCAAGGCCGCATTCGCACAGCGCGCAAAGCTTTCGGACGAAGTAGAAAAACTTGAAGCGAAGACAATCAAGAAAGAAGAAGAAATCAGAGAAAAAGAAAGAAGAACAACCGTCGTCTCCATTGAAGTCGCAAAATTAGCAGCTGAATTATCAGTCCTTGCCGACGAATACAAGGCGTTTGGCGAAGTCGAGATCTACACAGACAAAGATATCGAAGAAGTCAAAAAAATCGTATCACACGCTGAAAAAGAACTCATCAAGATTGGTGCAGTCAATATGAAAGCCATCGAGATGTTTGACAAAGTGCAAGCAGAGTACGACAAACTCATCGAAAAGAGAAAGATCCTTGGCGAAGAAAAAGAGAACGTACTTGTCATGATCAACGAAATCGAAGTCAGAAAGAAGGATCTCTTCCTTGCTGTCTTCAACCGTCTCAACGAGAATTTCCAAAGAATCTACAGCTCGCTTTCACCTAAATCCGAAGCATACATCGAGTTGGAAAATCCAGAACAGCCATTCGAAGGCGGCGTCAATGTCAAAGTTAAATTGGCAGGAAAGAAATTCATGGACATCCGCTCATTATCAGGCGGGGAAAAGACCATGACTGCACTCGCATTCATTTTCGCAATCCAAGAAAACGATCCAGCGTCGTTCTATATTATGGACGAAGTCGATGCGGCATTGGATAAACGAAACGCTGAAAAGCTTGCAGAACTTGTCACACAATATTCCAAGCGTGCTCAATATATAGTCATTTCACACAACGACGGCGTCATTGCCGGTGCTAAGACGATTTATGGCGTAAGCATGGACGTTGACACAGGAATGAGTAAAGTTGTCAGCCTCAAACTATAAGGTGAAACATGGTACTAGATGCAATCGGAATTGACGCGGATTTCCTCATAAAAATCGGCCTCTGTTTATGCTTTGGCCTCATCATCGGCGCTGGCAGAGAACGCGCAAACAAACCGGCAGGTATCAGTACACACTCTTTGGTTATCGGCGGATCAATGCTTTTCACAATTCTTTCTTTGACAATTGATCCACAATCTACATCTCGAATTGCAGCGCAGATTGTCACCGGCGTTGGTTTCCTTGGCGCAGGAATCATAATGCGTGACAACAACGGTCTTGTCAGAAACTTGACGACTGCGGCCAGCATCTGGTTTTCAGCGGCGATAGGGATGCTTGTCGGATACGGATTCTATGGGTACGCAGTTATTGCAGTCGTATTTGCCGTAGTCACACCACTTATACCGCACGTTCCCGTCGACCACGAAGTCACACTCGTGAAAAAAAGATAGGAGTTAAATTTATATAACACTAGATAGTGCAGGTTCCTATGATCGGAAACAAAACTACAGTCACAATTGACCCAGAACTTTACGAAAAGGCGAAATCGCACTGCTCAAAGAACAAAATCAAACTGGATCAGTTTGTTGAAGAAGCAATCATTGAGAAGCTTATTCGAAAAGACATCAAACAATAACTCATTCATTTTTTTCTTCTATATCTTTAAAGGATTTTGTATCCCGCAAGTGTCTGTGATATGAGATGACGAATCGGTGAGTCTCATCTCTGATTCGCTGCAACAGACGGATACCAGCGTCGCGCGACGCGTTATTGTTCGTCTTCATCGGACGTGACAGCCCTGGGAAAAATATTTCTTCTTCACGTTTTGCGAGCGCGATAATAGGGACTTTGAGTTCCAGTTCTCGCAACGCGTCAAGTGCCGCGCCTAATTGGCCTTTGCCGCCGTCGATAACAACCAAATTTGGTAATTGATCATTTCCCAATTTGACTGCCAAAAACCGTCGCTTAATCACTTCATACATCGAGGCAAAATCGTTTTGAGAACCTGCCCATTTTATTCTGAATCGGCGATACATAGCTTTATTGGGCTCGCCATTGGTGAAGTGGATTTTAGCCCCCACAATGTAGTCGTTTCCCAAGTTTGAAATGTCGTAACATTCAATTTCTGAGGGTATCGTTGGCAACTTAAGGAATTCTTTAAGTTTGAGAAGTGCCGGACTTTCGCCAGCAACCGCATAGTCTGCATTCGTCGTCGCAAGCTCCAATAATTTCTTTTTTTCGCCCTGTTTTGGCGTGCAGATCGTGACCTTATAGGGAAGTTGTAGCGACAGCGCTTGTGAAATCAATTCCATATCTTCCTCACTCACAAAACCATCGGGAACGATTATCTCTTTTGGTGCTTGTTTTCTATCATAATACTGCATGATAAATTCTTCATTTGCTTTCTGCGGTTCAGTAGATAGAGGAACGGTGAACTCTTCCTTGCGATTCACAGTGCCGCGAATAATCGTGAAAATGAAATATACTTGTTGATTTGCGTCCGATGATACAGCGATGACATCTTGATCGTATTCCTTAAGCGTATCAACTTTCTGACGCTCTTCCAAAGATTTAATCGCCATCAGTTGATCGCGTCTCTGTTTTGCCAATTCAAAGTTTTGCTCCTGAGCAAACTTCTTCATCTCGCTTGTTAATTGTGATTCAAGTTCAGTAACATCTCCTTTCAAAAATTTCTGAGCGCGCACAACTCGTTGATGATACTCGTCTGCCGAGATTTTTCCCTCACACGGTCCGCTGCAGAGCCCGATGTGATAATTAAGGCATACGGTCTTTGGCATCGTATTACACGTGCGCAATTGGAATGTTTCATTGAGTACTTTGAGTGTAAGTGCGCGTGATTTCCCTTCTACGAATGGACCGTAATGTTTTCCATCTTCTTCCTTTTTACGTGCAGTCACTAGTCGGGAGAATGGCTCATTCGTGACTTTCAAATATGCGTATCTTTCATTATGCTTCAGATCGACATTATATTTTGGCTTGTACTGTTTGATGAGCTTGGCCTCAAGCAAAAGAGCCTCTATCTCTGAATCCGTGATGATGATGTCGATTTTTGCGACGTTTTTTACAAGTTGTTGCGTCTTAACATCTAAATGATCTTTTTGAAAATATGAAGAGACGCGCTTTCGCAAATTTTTGGCTTTGCCAATATAAATTAACTTACTTTCAGAATCAAAATAGTGATAACATCCAGGTTTTGTCGGCAATTGTTGAATTTGGTCGGGCGTAATCATTTGTCTTACAGTGATCGTGATGTTTTGTGGGCAATGGAGGCAGTTTGTCTGCGTATTTTGCCATTACCGGTAGTGGAGATGTATTTTCACTTTAAAAGCATTCGGCAGTAGTTGTCATGTGACAGCCTGACCGGCGAATACTAATTGTTAGTCAACCCATCCAATCAGGTCTGCTAATAGTGACTTTTTTAAATACTAAATAGCACAGAAAAAATATGGTCGAGAATTTTCTGGGTCAATGGTATCAGGCAGTCATTCTCCTTCATGTTTTATGCGCAGCTGTTGCGCTTGGTGCAGTGGTCGTAACGGACTACCTTCATCTTCGCGGTCTTCGCGCGCACTCCTTTGAAAAAAAGCTTGTAGAAGTATATCCAATACTTTCCCAACTCATCAATTTAGCACTTGGAGGTATCTACGCTACCGGCGTATTACTCGTGGCAAATAACCCACTGCTTATACAAGACAATATCTTCCTCCTCAAATTAGCACTCGTCCTTATCGTGACGGCAAACGGTATTGTCCTTCAAAAGTACATCGGTCCTCACGTCAACAAATTGATCGCAAAAAACAAAAAATTCCCTGACTCTCTGATAAAATTAATGAGTTTATGCGGTGCAATTTCATTAGTATCGTGGCTTTCAATATTCATCTTGTCGATGACAAAAACACTTGGATACACACCGCTTGCGTTCAGTATGTGCTATCTCATCGCTGTATCTGTGATATTTTTGCTTGCAGAAATTGTCGAATACCATTCCCATTCATACTGAAAGTACGGGCCACAGAAGATAGTTCTCGATAAGGTTTATAAAAGACATAGAGCTCATTCTTGATATGAAGCTGCTCGCATTTACAGACTTACATGCCAATCTAAGAGCTATAGAACATTTGGCGCAAGAATCAGAACGACATAAAGTCGACTTTCTCGTATGTGCGGGCGATTTTAGCATGTTTGGAAATGGTCAAGAGCAGATGCTCAAAGAACTCAATGCCATTGGAAAACCCATCATTTTGATCCACGGGAATCATGAGCACGAAGACCTTCTTGAACATCAGATTTCCAAATACAAGAACATCATCTGGGTTCACAAAGATACATACGAATATCAGAATTTCATATTCATAGGCTTTGGTGGTGGAGGCTTCGCAACACATGAACCGGAATTCAAGTCATTTGCGGCAAAACACGCAAAACGAAAGAACATTATTCTCGTCACCCATCAACCTCCGTATGGAACTGCTCTAGACGAGCTCTACGGCGACTACGTAGGCAACAAAGATTTCCGCTCATTTATTGAAGACGCAAAACCGCTGGTCGCAATCTGCGGACATATCCACGAAAATCAGAATAAACACAGCGTAGTGTCAAAGACACTCGTCATAAACCCAGGACCTATGGGCAAGATTCTTGAAATAGAGGAACAAGATGCTCAAAAGAAATAAAGATATCATTGCATCTCAGACAGTACTCCTCACTAAACCTCATCAACTCGCTCACGGATTGATGTTTCACAAACCAATCCACGATGTTGCATACATATTCGTTCTGGGAAAACCCCGCTATGCAGCAATTCACATGCTCTTCGTGTTTTTCCCAATTGATGTACTGTGGCTTGACGAGTCGAAGAAAATAATCGCACTCAAAGAAGACGCAAAACCGTTTGCTGCACACATTGATCCAAAAGTGCACGCGTCGTATATCATCGAACTTCCAGCGTTGACAATCAAGAAAAAGAAAATCAAAAAAGGAGAAAAAATAAATTTTTAGTTATTGAGTTCTGCGTCGATTATCGCTTTGAATGCATCAACTGGTTGTGCACCAATCAATGATATTCCGTTTACGATAAAGCCTGGCGTGCCAGTGATACCGACTGCTGAGCCGATCTTCTGATCGTTTTCAACAACTGATGCATACTTTTGCGTGTCCAAGCAAGTGTTGAACTTCGTAGTGTCCAAACCTAGCTTAGCTGCATGAGCCTTCAAGTCAGTAACTGTCAATTTAGCCTGATCTACGAAGAGCAAATCATGGTATTCCCAGAATTTGCCTTGTTCGAATGCACATTCACTTGCCATAGCTGCGTTCTTTGCGTTTTCGTGGAACGACAATGGGAAGTGCATGAACACGATGTTAGCCTTACCAGAATCAACATAGTCTTTAACCAATGAACCATACGTTTCGTCGATGAATCGCTTACAGAATGGGCACTGGAAATCGCTGAACTCAACGATTGTCACTGGAGCATCTGCTTTACCTTTCATCGGTCGACCCGTTGTGTCGATTGAATCAATGAGCTTTACAGCACCTGCTGCGCCTGGTGCAATATAGTAATACTGACCTGACTGGACAAGTGCATTTTGTACTCGACCATAGTTAGCTGTCTGCGTGATAGCGCTGTCAAAGATGAATGCTGGTAATGCTTTCAAATCCAAGTCTGCGATAAGTTGCTTTGCCTTCGCATCTGTTTTTTGAAGTACGACGATGTTCGCTGTAGGGAACAATTGATCTTTTGTGATCGTCATGATACTTTGTGTATCACATGCGCCACAATCTGCGTCGTTAATGACAGTCAGTGTGACAACTGGATCAGGAGCGACGTCAACTGGTTTAGCGTCTGAGCCAAGCTTTGCGTCAATGACTTTCTTGAATGCGTCAAACGGTTGTGCACCAACGAGTAATTCGCCGTTAATCAAGAAGCCTGGTGTACCAGTAATACCTGCAGCCTTACCTTCAGCGACATCTGCTGCGACCTTCGCAACCATTTCGCCGTTATCAAGGCATGTATTGAATTTAGCAGTGTTCAAGCCAAGATCCTTTGCGTAAGTCTTCAAATCTGCAACCGAGAGTGCATCTTGATTTGCGAAAAGGACGTCGTGGTATTCCCAGAACTTACCCTGAGCTCGTGCACATTCAGATGCTTCCGCAGCTTTTTGCGCGCTTGGGTGGAATGAAAGTGGGAATTGCTTGTAGACGATTTCTACTTGATCGCCATACGTTTTCTTTACTTGCTCAAGTGTCGGCAATGCGCGCGAACAGAATGGGCATTCAAAATCACTGTATTCGATGATTGTTACTTTTGCTGTTCCTGATGACTTTTCGGGTCTATTCTCCAAGAAATCCTGTACTGCAAAGACTGCAAAGACCAATGCAAGAACGACTACCGCTGTAATAAGAATTGTTGCTATTTTTTCTCCACTTGGTAAGCGACTCGACGATTTGTTCGAGTGCGCAGACTTGTGAGATTCATGCGTATTTTTTTTCACTGTTAAAACACCTCTAATGTCCCCCTTACACGTTTTTATCGATAGTATCTTTATAAATTTTTAGGATTCTTCTTCTCGATGATTTATTTTTCTCGACGACAAAAAAACTCTATAAAAACAATGCGCTTTTTGAAAAACCAAAGAAATGCGGACGACAGGATTCGAACCTGCGTAAGCACTAAGCTAATTGCTCCTAAGGCAATCCCGTTTGACCACTCCGGCACGTCCGCGTAAAGGTCTGAAATACTGAATCATTTAAAAACGTTCGCACACAAAGAGTACACTCTTAGTACTTGTGTGTTGCTAAAATCTTATCGACATCAGAGACTTTTGCGGTTTTTCGCTTTTGTTCTGACATGTGTCTCATAAAGACTTCACAGTTTTTCAAGAATGAACGCATCCGCTGGTCTTTTTTGTAGATGCGCAATATGATATCGTCAGTAAGCAAATTCTCATCAGTGAGCCGTCGTCGAACGATTTCAAGAACTTGAGCATCCGTCAAAGGAGCGTCCAATGCGAATGTTGAATTCTTTACAAGTTGTTTGACTGCCGCTGGCAATTTGAGCGATTCAAACTTTGGAGCGCAAAACACGATGGATTTGAAATATCCGCGCTTGTACGCATTCTTCAATTCAGAAATATCTTCTGACGTAAGGTGATCCGCTTCGTCGAGCAACAAAATCATATTCTTTGACTTTATTTTAAGCATCTGCGTGATAAATCCGAATCGTTTGAATAATAATTGTTCAATATCGAGTGGTCCGACAAGTCGGTTTGCTGCATAATAGATTACTCTTCGCTTGCCGCCGAAATGTTTGATAATAGTGCGCAAAAGCGTAGTCTTACCGCTAC
>DATGWN010000015.1:0-5392 GCA_035299465.1 Acidobacteriota bacterium
GCCTGGCACACATTCGTGAATCATTACGCATGTTTTCTCGCGCGTATAAGAAGCCGAAGCGATACAAAGGCGATGCGCGACATATTGCAAAGCACATTCTGGACGATTGTTGGAATGGGACTTTTATGCAAGTGAGTGCAGGACATTTTTGCGCATTCTACTGCCGAGATTTTGGCATGATCACACAATCGCTTCTTTCTTTAGGCCATGCCGACAAAGTCAAGAAGACGCTGAGTTGGGCGTTGGCACAGTTCACAAAGGCGGGCCGAGTCACGACAACCATTACCAAAGACGGACACGCAATAGACATTTTTGACTACGGCGTGGATTCGCTGCCATTCTTGGTTCGCTCGCTGCGTCAGCTTAACGATACAGATTTGATCAAACAGTATGCGTCGTTCATCGAGATGCAAGCAATCAGATATTATTACACTGTTTGGGACCCAGCGCTTAAAGTCGTTCGCAGAAAGACGCAATTCTCCTCTATAAAAGATCATTACGTCCGAGATAGTTCGTGTTACGATAATTGCATGGTAGCTATGCTGCATCGTGAATTGACGACACTGGGACTGGACTCGCCGTTTTCAAAAGTGGACTTTCACAGCATCATCAAGAAAAAATTCTGGACAGGCACACACTTTCGAGATGACCTGAAAAATTCATACGTCAGCGCAGATGCAAATATTTTTCCATTCTATTGCGGTGTTTTTGATGTGAATAACGATGCAGAAATTTTCGCAGCAGCAGTTTTGGCAATGCGAACCGAAAAACTTGATGTACCGTTCCCAATCAAATATACTGCCATACAACATGGTCATCAAGAATTATATCTTCCAAGCATACTTGCGCCAAACTACGAAGGCACTGCGGTGTGGATGCACTTAGGGCTATGCTATCTTACAGTTCTTTGCGAATCACCTGCGCATCAAGAGCTGTTTTTAGAATACATGGAGATGTACACGAACCTGATTGAAAAAGAGAAGAATTTTCGCGAAGTGTACACTGAATCTGGCACCCCGTATCGTTCCATGTCATACCAATCAGATGAGTCGCTCTCGTGGGTTGCCATATGGCTCTTTCTTAAACTATCTCACACAAACCCGAATACTTTATAAGAACCAATCTATTTGAAAATACATCATGAAATACAAAGCTACCAGTGCAGTGATTGGCAGAATGCCTCGTAAATCACCAAATGAGTTCAAGACAGCTTTTGTGAAGTTATTCGACGTGGCTGAGCCGTTGAAGACGGAGAAATTTCCACTTGAGGAATTGACGTTCTCTAACACAGAGCGCGTGGAATTTCGTGGCGTTGATTGTGATTATTACACTGAAGGGAATGACTTGGTTTTCACAAATATCAAAGGCGTAACGATCAAGCAAGATAAGCACGTCCTTTCGGTCAGCTTCGAAAAATAATCGTATTTCCTTGTTTCTTTTCTTGATTTTTCCGGCATTTTTCTAGAATGTTTTATAGTTCATTTTCGCCGTTTTGATTTTTATGAAATTGGAACATATTGTTGCTGGAATGCTCAAGATTGGCCTTGTGTGCAGCGCATTGTACTTTGGTGCGCGACATTCTCAATATATTTTGGGCTTTGTTGACGGGATAAAAGAGAAATATTTTCCGCAAGAATACGCTCGAGAAAAGCAGACATCATTTGCTCAGTATCAAAAGAAACTACTCGAACTGAGGGCATCTGACCCCGTGCAATATAATGCAGTGATACTTACTGATTTTTGGAGAGACTCACATGTTTACAGAACGCAGAACCCAACCAAGTAAATATTTGCTGTATGCGGCACTAATCGCGGCAGGATACTGTGCGGCATATGTGCAATTCGTCACGCTTTCACCGTTTTCTGTTTCTCGCGAAGAAAAGCCCACGATTTCCTACAAAGGAGGTCCTGCTCGCGAACTGATTGTGTCGGGGAATGGAAATGTACTGAGTGGGACTCTACACGAAAGAGTATTAGACTTACTACTGGAACATCCGAAGAATCTTGAACGCACTATAGAAGACATCACGCAAAAAGAACCTTTAGTGTATCGCAAATAGATTTTTATGCTGGCGCGTCATTTCTTATTCGATGAAGGAACTCATTGTCGCATTATATGTCAAAACGAACGCATCTACTACCGAATTAGGAGCATTCAACGAAGAGCGAAACGCCTATGAGTTTATCGTAAGCGAAGTTCCCGAAAATGGACGGGCGAATGACGCGATTGTGCGCTATTTCACTAAACATTTCAAATGCACGGCGCGAGTCAAAACGGGTTTTACATCAAGAAAAAAATTACTGAGTGTAAGCGTCAACGACCTCACTACGAAACTCGCGCGTCAATAACGCCTGAAATCTTTTTCACTTGCGGCAACAAAGATTTGAGGTATTCTTTTTCTCGCTTCACGCTTATCGCAAGCAGTAGTCCGCTTCGCGCCTCTTTGGATTCCACTCGCTCGATGAGAATATGATTATGCAACAACATATTGAGGACTTCAATGAGTACGCCAGCTGTTTCATCGACTAAAATCGTTATAGTATGACTTATCGAATCCTTCTTTTGTTCAACATGCAAAACGACTTTGTTCTTTGGGTCAAGTGCGTGTTGATGCGGACAGTCAAATTTGTGGATCGTGATGAGCTTTTTGGTCTTGGTATAAAATGCGACGATTGGATCTTCGACTGTCGGATTGCAACACTTTGAAATTTTCACCTGCGTTCGTTTGAAGTGCTCTTGGAACTGCGAGAGCGTCTGGTATTCTTCAGACAAGTGCGTGACTTTGTTTTTCTTTTGTGACGACTGGTCGGCATCTAAATGCAATGAATGTCTGATCTTTTGCTGCGTCGAAGTATTCTTTGCGATGGAAAGCCAACCTGCGTTCACCGTGAGAGCGGACGACGTTTCAATTGACACAATGTCTCCGCTCTGCAATTTTGTGTCCAGCGGTACGATTTTTCCATTCACTTTTGCGGATTTTATGTGATCGCCGACGCCGGAGTGGATCATGTATCCGAAATCGATCGGAGTTGCGCCATCTCCAAGAATGATTGGGTCTCCTTGTGGCGTGATGACGATAATTTCATCTTTGAACAAGTCGAAGTCAACGTTTTGCGTGAGTGATTTATTTTCCTTGGAACTCTTCCATCGCAATAATTGTTTGAGCCAGTTGATTTTTCTATCAAAACGCTTGTCTCTCTCGGTGCCCTTGTACTTCCAGTGCGTCGCAAGGCCACTTTCTGCCTGGTAATCCATCTGTTTTGTCTTGATCTGGACTTCCACCACTTTTTCGTCCCACCGGAAATTTTCGTGCAATGATTGATAGCCATTTGCTTTTGGATTTTTGATGTAGTCTTTGAAACGATTCGGAATCGCAGGCAAAATTGTCTTGAGGATTTCATAGACGCGATAACATTGTTCTTCTTTCTCGACGATGATCCTTAGACCATACATGTCGTAGATCTGTGATATCGTCTTGTTCTCATCCTTCATCTTCTTGTAAATTGAGTAGAAATGTTTTGCACGCCCGCTGATGGTTGCAGGCACTTTATGTTTGTCCAATGTCTTTTGGACGAGTTCAATCATCTTTTTTGTATTCTGTGCACGTTCTTCTTTTGACGCGTTGACTTTCTCTTTAATGAACGCATAAAGGGTAGGATCCAGATGTTTTAACGAGAGATCTTCGAGTTCAGACTTGAATTGATAGAGGCCGATTTTTTCTGCCATGGGCGCATATACTGCAAGAGTCTCTGTGGCTATTCGTACTCGTTTCTCTTCTCGAAACGAGTCGAGGGTGCGCATGTTGTCAAGTCGGTCGGCGAGTTTTATGAGCATGACTCGAACATCTTTTGCAGTCGCAAGAATAATCTTTCTCAAATTCTCGGCTTTGAAATTCTCGTAGCCGACTTCCTGCTCAGTCAATTTTGTGAGCGATTGGACAATCGCGGTCGCCTGCGGACCGATTGCGTCGCTTAGCTGCTGAGGCGTGACCGATGAATCCTCGAGGACGTCGTGGCAAATTGCGGCGGACAACAGCGCAGTCTCTATGAAATCTTGAGAGATAAGAAATTGTGCGACTCGAAGCGGATGCAAAATGTATGGCTCGCCGCTTTTTCGCAGTTCACCGGCGTGGGCGCGAGAAGCTACGTGATACGCCTTTTGCAACGCATTCACGTCTATTGATTGGTTCTTCTCAATCGTCTGACTTGTGATTTCTGCAAAGAGTCTGTCGGGCATAACTTTTAGATAATCTGCTCCATTTATGTATATTTATGTATATTTATGTGTATTTATGTGAATTTATGTTGATTTGCCCTAAAAATAGCATTTTATCCAATAATCTGCAAATATTTTTAAAAGAAAGTAGCGAAAATACACTATTTAGCTCAGGGTGGCTTGCAATTGACAGACAGACTGTGAAGATTTTGAATCGCAGTGTGCTTTTGCAGTTATTCACGAGTACAATCGAAATTGAACTATGGCACAAATAGTACCTAAACCAACGAAAGACTTTACAAAATACCAGATGCCTGGTGTCGCAGTCGATATAATTCTATTCACAATCCGGAATAATCGGCTAATGGTCGGGCTTATCAAGCGAGAAGACGATCCGTACTTTGGTGCGTTTGCTTTACCGGGCAGATTTGTTCGTTACGACGAGAAAATAGAAGACACCGCAAAACAAGCATTGCAACTTAAATGCGGCATCGATCCTGCGAAAGTATATCTAGAACAATTATACACATTCGGCCAAAATCTTGATCGAGACACACGTATTCGCACAATCACTATAATCTATTACGGCATCATTAAGTCGAATGACACATCGTTTGAATCAGGGACTAAATTATCATGGCACAACGTATCGGATTTGCCAAAGCTGGCTTTTGACCACAGCAACATTATCGCGTTTGCGGCAGACAAACTCAAATCCAAGACGAACTCTGAGCACATTGCGTTCAAATTCCTCGCGGATGAATTCACATTGACGCAAGCGCAAAAAACGTACGAAACACTTCTAGGTACCGCACTTGACAAGAGAAATTTCAGAAAAAAGATTATGGAACTGGATTTAGTGACTGATACACGCAAGAA
Organism: Acidobacteriota bacterium; assembly: GCA_035299465.1. Classification (GTDB taxonomy): domain Archaea; phylum Nanobdellota; class Nanobdellia; order Woesearchaeales; family DATGWN01; genus DATGWN01. The sequence goes on from DATGWN010000015.1 coordinate 5,096, forward strand.
ATTCCAAGAAGGAGTCCATCGTCCAGCAGCACTGTATCGATTCTCACCGCAAAAATAATTTTCTTCACGTAGTCAGGTAATTGTATGGTTTTTCATAAAAACATTTTTATATTAGTGTATACTATACACTATCTAAGAAGTACCTCAGCTGCACGCCAAATACCGTACGGCACTTGGTACATTCGATCACACTCACAGGTGAACGCTATGGTAATACGATTGGAAGATGCAATGAAATTGCGCACTGCTGCAGATAAGGCAGCTATTCAACGCGTCGAGAAAACGATTGATGATTTG
>DATGWN010000016.1:0-11766 GCA_035299465.1 Acidobacteriota bacterium
AGCAAACTATCATTAGCACATAGCCATTTGGCTTTACCAAATGCTGCAAACTTCCCGTCGGATATTGCGCTTCAAGTTGTTCTGCAGTGATTTTATGCAGACGCGTACGACCATCGCTACTCACGATTGTTTCTAAAGAACCACGAAGCCCGTGCTGCATGATAACAACGCGATCGTATGATTGATCATGATTTTTGGCGTGGACTAACGATTCACTAATTCTTTGAGCCGCTATGTACGTCAACGTCTTGGGTTTTTGCCAATCGAATTGCGCAATCCGTGCATCCAATTCATAGCCCTGCGACAACGCAGTGAACCGTGGCGTTACAAGCGCCTGCCAACGTTGCTCTCGTTCTTGCTCGGGTTGGCGAATAGCCATATCACTACGTTCATATTCTTTGGTATTCGGATTGTATGCGTGCAGTGCGACATGTGATGTAGGCTGTAAAAATGTTTCATGTGAACCAATGAACAATGCACTATACCCCTCGCCCACAAGCACTTGTTTTATTGCAGTCTGTGAATCCCGCATTGATACTGAAACGGCAGACTCTATCGCAGACGGCGGCACTTGGACGAACATAGGCTTCGTACTACAACCAGATACAAGAAGCGTCAAACCAGCAACTGCGGCTTTCATCCTAGTGAGAATACGTCCATATTTATTTGACTTACGTCAACGAGTCACGTTTATAAATTGACGACGACATCACCAGAATAAATGACAGTACAATCACGTGAAAAATACAAAATCTATAACAACGTATTTGATGAATTCACGAATCGTAACTTGTTCAAACTCCAATCACAAGGTTATTTTGACGAACTCATCGGCGCACACGGTCTAGGAAAAGAAGCAAACATCTTCACGGCAAAGCGCAAAGACGGCATGTGGGTCATCGTCAAGATCTATCGCGTCGAAAACTGCAACTTCAACAAGATGTACGACTACATCAAAAGCGATCCTCGCTATGAAGACCTCAAAGGCCGCCGTCGAGAAATCATATTCAAATGGGTACAACGCGAGTACAGAAATTTGCACAAAGCCCGCGAAGTCGGCGTACGAGTTCCAACGCCATTCACATTCATGCATAACATCATCGTCATGGAATTAATCGGCGACGATGGCCATCCAGCAAAACAGCTCAAAAGCGTCAGACTCAAAGACCCAAAGAAGTTCGTGGACGAACTCATCAAACAGCTCAAGACACTCTATCAAAAAGCCAACATCGTCCACGCAGATCTTTCTCCCTTTAACATCCTCGTACAAGACGAAAAACCAGTGCTCATCGACATGAGTCAGTCAACGTCAAAAGAGGACAATAACTCAGATCAATATATGGAGCGGGATTTAGATAACATCATCACATTCGCCGCAAAATACGACATTGTGCTTGACAAACAAGCGCTTCTCAAGAAAATTATTGGAAAGAAATAGTGTTGTATCTAAAAAGTAGTGAAAATATTTATAAAGCCTCTGTCATTCTTGCCAGATATGGCACGAAAATCACACTTCAGTTATCCTAATGCTTTTGTAGATATGCCAACAAAAGCCAATCCTCTCTTTAATTACGGCGAGCTATCGTCCGAAGCAATGGCAGTTGCAGTACAATCACTCGCACAAGCAACACAATTCTTCAATAACGGCGCACAAGTACTTCGCGTCCATAAAGAACAATACTTTCACACAGCAGAAGAAGATGGTCGCACGTTAGAAAAAAACCGCTTACGTGTCGCTTACAATGGCCGACTGGAAGAAAAAGTGCTTCCTGGAAATAAAGTCATGCTCGCGCGATATTGTGACTACCAGCGACGCGATATTCAAGTACCAAATGGAGTATTTGGATTTGCCAACGTCGAGTATGTGCAGCCAGCAGAAAGTCCAATCAGCAACTACGAAATAAAATTATCAGATGTCAATCAATTCCCAGCTATTGTAGAAAACGATTTAGCAAGCGTCGGTCTGTACATATGTACACTCGGATATCCCAAAATCAAACCAACATGGTGGATTACCAATGACACGCATCGCCTGTCGCACAGTAAAATCAGCGCAGTTCAAGCACGATTCATTCTCAACTATAATCGTAGTCATTTGCAAACAGGCAAGGTAATGCCTGCAATTCATGAGTTCATAAAAGATTACCGAGAAACATATTACGGCGTAAAACGGTCTGCATAACGTTCTCAAAGCACACCAATACCTTTTAAAACACCTCCAACCTCCCTTATTAAATGCCCAAAGATCCTATCACCTCCAACACGGCAGTCCCAAGTGACGACCCGTACGGCACATTCAGATACGAAGTACGTATTCCCAGACATCGCATAGCGGTCCTTATCGGAACCAACGGCGAAATCAAGAAACGTATCGAATCTGAGACAAAGACGAAACTCAATATCGACTCAGAAGAAGGCGACGTCGCAATCGAAGGATCAGACGTCATCGCAGGCTTTGCAGTCCGAGACATCGTCAAGGCAATTGGTCGAGGGTTCAACCCAGACATAGCACTTCTACTTCTCAAATCAGACATCGCATTCGAACTCATCGAATTATCCGACTACGTCAAAAGCAAATCCAGTATGGACCGCGTCAACGGCCGAATTATTGGTAAAGACGGTAAGAGTCGAGAACTCATCGAAAAGCTCATGGAAGTCTCAGTCTGCATCCAAGGCAAGACAGTTGGCATCATCGGCGAAATCGAACGAGTCACTAACGCAAAACACGCAATTGAGATGCTTATCGAAGGCGCACCGCACGCAACCGTCTACAAGTGGATGGAAAGCAAGCGACGAAACCTTGTCAAAGACGAGCTTACTGGTAGCAAGCTTGAAGTCAAAGACAACTTCAAGAAATATCTTTAATTTTTTTCGAAGCTTTTTTAACATAACGTGAATCGAAAAACCTATTAATGAACAGTAACATCAAAATTCTATTGATTGCAAGCTATATATGGTATTTTGGCGAAGGACTCTTCGGCCCGTTGTACGCAATATTCACGCAACAACTTGGCGGAGACCTGTTAGATATCACAGGCGCCTTTTCGACATATCTCATTGTCACAGGCATTCTCTCAATTCTTATCGGCAGAGTGTCAGACAAAGTGTCAAAATACAAATTAATGATGTCAGGTTACATCATCAACACACTTGCAACATTCGGCTATCTTTTCGTGGACTCCACACTCAAACTCATCATAGTGCAGATCGCATTAGGTATCGCAACAGCACTTGCTACACCGACTTGGAATGCATTATTTGCCGCAAATATAGATAAGAAAAGCGTTGGCGAAGAATACGGCCTTTCTGACGGCGGACCACGAATCATATTTGGTATCGCAGTTTTGTGCGGCGGCTTTATCGTGACGTATTACAGTTTTACAATCCTGTTCATCATCATGGGCTGTGTACAGACTGTATCGACAATCGCGCAAGCATGCATCCTCAAAAAGTAAAAACTGACAGGTTATGTGCATATGTATCCAAACATTTTTAATGAAAACTCGTAAAAAATCATTTATGAAAGACAATGAATTCTCGGATTCAGTTCTCGCATGGTATGCAAAATACGGAAGAAAATTACCGTGGAGAGAAACCCATGACCCATACAAAATCATGGTCAGCGAATTCATGCTCCAACAAACGCAAGTGAGCCGAGTCTTGCCAAAGTATCTCAATTTCATAGAAAAATTTCCAACAGTGCGTGATCTAGCCAAAGCGCCGCAAAGTGACGTCCTCAAACTTTGGACTGGTTTAGGATACAATAGACGAGCAAAATTTCTGCACGAAGCCGCAAAAGCCATAGTCGAAAAACATAATGCAATTGTCCCAGACGATGAACAGCAATTGCTCGATCTACCCGGCTTTGGATCGTACACGACAAATGCTATTTTGGCATTCGCATACAACAAACCAGTTGTAGTCGTCGATACGAACATAAAGCAAATCTACCACAGGGTGTTCGCTCTAGAAGAAAAAGACATCAGAAAGAAAATCGAACAAACCGTTCCAAAAACAAAAGCAAGGCAATTCTACAACGCCTTAATGGACATTGCAAGTCAATATTACAAAGGAAAACCTGACCTATCAACATATCCATTCAAAGACTGCGCTTGGAAAAACAACAAACCGCTTCCACAAATGAAGAAAGTCAAGCAATCGCAGTTCAGAGACTCAAACCGCTTTTATCGAGGACAAATACTAAAAATACTATGTAGTGGGCCTCTTGAAATAAAAAAACTGGAACTATTCGAACCAAAAGAAAAGTACGCCGCAGCAGCAAAACAATTAGAACAAGAGCAATTCATTCAAAAAAAAGGAACTACATACATTCTGAAAAACTAAAAATCATTTAGAAACTGACTTTGCCAATCGATCATACACTCGAGCAGGCTTAGGACCAACATACGCTTCGTCATCCACGATAACCGTCGGCGTCCCATAAATACCCACAGTATGTAGAGAGACTTGCTGTGCGAGTACGACATCCTTAATCTCTTGGGAAGCAAGAGCTGCATCGACTTGAGCTTTCGATATTCCCACCGACTCAGCAGCCGCTACAAGACCTTCGATTGTTCTTGTTGAATTAATTGACGTATTGAACAGAGCATCGATAAGCTCCCAATATTTTGGAGTACCACGTACACTTTCAAGTACGAATGATATCGGCAAATCCTCGTCGCGAAGCGCCATATGGGCAAACACGATCGTCGCATTATGTTTCATCGAAGCCGTGTAGACCAAAGGCCATGCTTTGCGAGTATACGGGCAATTAAAGCAACCCACAAACGTCAACGTATCCTCGCTCGTCATCCACGGCAGTGCAGACGAAACAAACAGTTCTGGTTCAAAAGAATCCAAAAATAAGGAACTTGGATTTTTCTCTCCCACACTGCATTCAGCAAGCGTACTCGTAGATGACGCACCATTTAGGTTTGCCGGATCAAACACGCAAAATCCGTCAGCCGCAGGACCATTGCAATTGCCGTACAAGTAGAAATTATATCCGCCCCAGACGACGCCAGCCGTACTTGCGAACATAAGAACCACAAAGATCCAACTCAAGAGAGAGAAATGCTTGAAAACAAATCCGCCAATTTTTGGCGATGCTGAAAACAGCGGTCCGGCAATCTTTGCGCGTATTCGCTGATCTAGCCCGGCTTCGCATGGACGCAACGTAAGCGTCGTCCACAGGCATTTCCAAGATTCTACTGTCAATCGACGATATTTTGCAGAGAAAATAGCAAGGATAGCGAAGATCGGCAGGGCGATAAAGCAAAGGACCATTATGCAGACTCCACAACAGCTTTTACTGCAGCAACTATTTTGCTCATCTCTTCAACAGTATTCGTGACGTGAAGTGAAATGCGCACAGTTCCTGTGCTTTTCATATCATGATGATATATATGTGCGCAATGATATCCCGCGCGCACTGCGATATGAAAGCCAGAATCCAATAACAAGCCAACGTCCTGCGCATTTTTGCCTGGGACTTCAAATGTGACGATGCTGTGCCCGCTCTTTTTAGGATCAAGTAATCGTATCTTGCCTTCGGAATGCAATGGCAATAATCCCAAAGTCAAAGCATCATAACACGCTCCGATGCGTTTTGAAATTTCAGCAAGACCAATTTCCGACACAAATTTGCATGCGCGAGCAAAGCCTAAAATGCCCGCATAATCTTGCAAACCTGCTTCAAAGCATGCCGGCGCCGGCGCAAGATCAAATCCTTCACGTCGTACATCCGTAACAGTAGAACCGCCAAGCATCACAGGTTCAAGAGAGGAAAAATCTTTTGCATATAATGCACCCATACCCGACGGGCCAAACATTTTGTGCGCAGACCACACATAGTAGTCAACGCCTAAATCGCGCACATTGACGGGAAAATGACCAACTGCTTGGCAGCCGTCAATCAGAATTCGTGTGCCAAACTCTGCGGCTACATTGGCGCAAGCCTGCACATCAACCGCAATACCGTCAACATTTGAAACATGGTGCAATGCAATTAACTTGACATTTCGTTTTTTTCGTTTGCACTCTGCAAGGACGGAGCGAAGCGCACTGACTGACAAGACACCGCTTGAGTCTACAGCAACAATTTCAATAGCCACGCCTCTTGATTCCAATTCTTTCCAAGGCAATACATTAGAATTATGTTCTTTGTTTGAAATGATAACGACGTCGCCTCGCGACCATTGTGTACCCCTAGCCACAATATTGATTGACTCTGTAGCGTTTCGAGTAAATGCCACTTGCTCAGGTTTTGCGCCAATAAAAGACGCCACCGTCTTTCGTGCCTCGATAAGCTCCTGGTCAAGTTCTCGGGAGAGCGTATGTGTACTTCGTCCAGCGCACGAACTATACTTAGTATAATAGGACGAAATAGCGTCAATGACACATGTCGGTCGCAACGACATGCATGCATGGTCGACATAGATAAGTTTTCGGTCATTCAATACCGGAAACTGCTTTCGAATGTGTTCAGTTTTTCTTTTTTTGAAGAACATTGGTCGTACCTACGTACTTGGTTATATCAAAACGGATGGATATATACTTTATAGGTTTTCCGTTATTGCCCAATACTGGCGCGATTACCGAGTCTACCCAGTAAAAATCGCCGTTTTTGCGTTTATTTCTGATAACCCCTCGCCATACCTTGCCCGATGAGATTTTCTTCCACATATCTGCGAAGAACGATTTTGGGTGGAATTTAGAGTTTAGTATGCGATGGTTTTGCCCAAGCAGTTCTGATTCTGAATATCCTGATATTTTGACAAACTGATCATTCACATATGTAATATTGCCGCGCAGATCAGTTTCGGCAACAATGGCCGCCGAATTCAGTGCTTCACGCTCAGCCTGCAGCAGCGATTTTTGCTCTTCGATCAATTTTGTATTGCGCAATGAGTCAGTGATGTCCTCGACGACAAGTAACACACTTCTCGTTTTATCCGGATTTTCTAATATGCTTGCAGTGCAACTTAGTGTATGCCCAAAATGCGTCTGTAATACATGCTTTTGTGGCAACGCAACAGCAAGCGAATCGAAGACCGAATTCAATGATTGCAATTGACTTCTCTGGTTGAAACCCAGACACTCCATAAATGAACTACCCATATTTGTATTGAATTGCTTTGCGAAAATATCGTTGCAGTATTGTATCATAAATGTGTCAGACACGACGACGAGTCCCATTGGCAATGTCGATAAAATGTTTGACAAAATTCGCTCCAAATACGTTTTCGATTCCTTATTTGCGGAAAGAATTGTTACCAATGGAGCTGCATTCAGTGACCACAGCTTCGCCTTACCTACCACGCGGTGTACAAGCAATCCTTGCTGTTGCATTATAGATAGATATTTTGACAGCGTGTGTCTTTCAAATCGTGCGCGAGCCTCGATTTCTTTTATGGAAAGCCCTTCACCAGCAGTCGCAAGAATCTTAAGCAAGCTCGAGAATATCTGTGATTCTTTGTTCTGCAATCGTAGTCGCTTTTGTTGTTGTGCCGGCGACAGTCGTTCCAAGGATACTTTTTCCATGTACCATTGGAGGTAAAATGCCTTTATTAAAATTGCCTTTCATGGTAACCATTAATGGTAACCAATATGCGACATATTTATGAATCGTATATTTGAGTTCAGAAATGGAACAACCAGCGCCTTACGTGTACATCCCCGATTGTGCACGCAAGAACGGAAAATTGCGCCCAGTAGCTGGGACAACTCGACAAGTAGAAGTGTCGGGTTGTACCAGTTTTTTTCCATACACTTATGAAAGCAGTCCGAAAACGAGATGGTACAGTAGTACCCTGTGATACTCTAAAAATCTGCAACGCAATCTGGTCAGCCGCAAAAGCTTGCGGCGGTACTGATGAGCATCGCGCCCACCAGTTGACGGATAAAGTCATTGCATTTTGCGATGAAAAATATGGCGAGCATTCTATAGTCAGTGTTGAAGATATCCAAAACGCTGTCGAAAAAGTCCTCATCGAAGAAGGTCACGCAAAGACTGCAAAAGCGTTTATTCTCTATCGACAAAGCCACGCAGATCTTCGTGGCGTCAAAGAACTATTTGACTCAGTGCGAATTGTCGATGACTACCTGGATCTCGAAGATTGGATGGTCAAAGAGAATTCAAACATGGGCTACTCATTGCAAGGTTTGAACAACTACATCTCCACAAAAATAATCTCAAAATACTGGATAGGAAGAATCTACCCGCAAGAAATAAAACGTGCTCACGATTCAGGCGATATCCACATACACGACCTTGGAACGTTGGGCGCATACTGCGTCGGATGGGATTTACAAGACTTACTTCTTCGCGGATTTGGCGGCGTACCAGGCAAGATCCATTGCAAACCTCCAAAGCATTTTCGAACGGCTCTAGGACAAATGGTGAACTTCTTCTATACATTACAAGGAGAAACTGCCGGAGCGCAAGCTTTTTCGAATATGGACACACTACTTGCACCTTTCGTCGCATATGACAACCTTTCGTACGAGCAAGTCAAACAAGCTATGCAAGAATTCGTCTTCAATCTTAATGTCCCTACGAGAGTCGGATTCCAAACGCCATTCACCAATGTCACAATGGATTTGGTAGTACCAGATTACCTGAAAGACCAATATGTCATAGTCGGGGGCGTACACCAAAAAGACCAATACAAAGACTTCAAGCCACAGATGGATATGATCAACAAAGCATTCGCACAAGTGATGCTCGAAGGGGATGCAATAGGCAACCCGTTCACCTTCCCTATTCCGACTTACAACATAACCAAAGAATTCGATTGGGGAAATCCGCTTTTGGAACCGATTTGGGAGATGACAGCGAAATATGGAACACCGTACTTTTCCAATTTCGTCAATTCTGACATGAAGCCCGAAGACGCCAGAAGCATGTGTTGTAGACTCAGATTAGACCAGGCATCTCTCCGAAAGCGAGGCGGGGGGTTGTTTGGTGCTAATCCGCAGACCGGTTCTATCGGCGTTGTGACTATCAACATGCCGGCAATCGCATTCCAATCACAAACCGTAGAAGAATTCATCAAACGTCTCGAAGATCTTATGGATATCGCGTATGAGAGTCTTGAAATCAAGCGAAAAACCGTCGAGAACTTTACGAATAAAGGCCTCTACCCATACTCAGCAGTGTACCTAAAAAATGTTCACGAAAGATTCGGTGAATACTGGAAAAACCACTTCTCGACGATTGGACTCCTCGGCATGAACGAAGCAATCTGTAATCTATTTGCTGACCAAAATATCTCGACACAGACTGGACAAGAGTTCGCCATCAAAATATTAGATGTGATGCGAGATCGCATGGTTATGTACCAAGAGAAGAGCGGCAACCTATACAATCTTGAAGCAACTCCCGGTGAAGCTACATCGCACCGATTCGCTAGACTCGACAAAAAACGTTTCCCCTCCATCATCGTGGCAAACGAGAACGAACTCAAGCACGGCGCAGCGCCGTACTATACGAATTCCAGTCAACTACCGGTAGGAATGACAAGCGACATTATCCAAGCGTTCGAATTGCAAGAACAATTACAAACAAGATACACCGGCGGCACAGTCCTGCACGGATTTTTGGCAGAACGCCCACCAACCAACGCTGTTCCAAAACTTGTCAAACGACTCGCGGAGAAATTCTCATTGCCGTATTTCACGCTGACACCGACATTCTCAATATGTCCAAAACACGGATACATGAGCGGCGATCACGAATACTGTCCGCAATGTGACCAAGAAATAGCTCGACAAATCAAAAAATTAGAAGTCGACGTTGAATCTACTTAAGAGGTGAATTATGAGTGAAAGAACCAAGTGCCAAAGGTATAGCCGGATTGTAGGATACTATCGACCGCTACAACAGTGGAACGTAGGAAAGCAAGCCGAGTGGACTGATCGAAAATTGTTTGAAGTCCGATGAAAATTGTCGGAATCGAACGCTGTTCGACAGTTGATTTTCCGCAGCATATTGCTGCGGTCCTTTTTCTACACGGATGTAATTGGCGATGCGGATATTGCCACAATCCGTTGCTTGTGAATTGTCATCGCGGTGAAACCTTCTCGACAGAGTATATTCTTGAATTCTTAGAAAAACGCAAGGGAATCTTAGACGGCGTTTGCATCACTGGCGGTGAACCACTCATCAGCCTTGATATCGAATTCCTAAAGAAAATCAAAGAAATGGGATACGCCATCAAAATCGACACAAACGGCTGCTTCCCACAGAGACTCAAGCCATTGATTGATGCAAAACTAGTCGATTATGTCGCCATGGATCTGAAAAATTCGCCAAAGAAATACGAACATACTGTCAATAGACCCATTAAACAAGAGAACATAGAACAAAGCGTACGACTTATTTCAACATTGCCTGCCTACGAATTTCGCACAACAGTAGTGCCAACACTGCACACCAAACAAGATATCGTCGACATCGTGCAATGGTTAGCGCAAGTGACACATACGCCAAAATTGTACGCCTATTATCTGCAGCAATTCATACCTCGAGCCAATAACATGCTTGATCCCTCATTCGAGAAAGTACCATCACAAGACACAATCGAGCTTGAAGCGATGCGCCAAAGCGTGAAAGACTCCTTTGTCATTTGTGAAACCCGCACCGTCTGACATCAAAACATATAAACCAACACCACAAAAAAAAGGTGATGGGCTACGAGCAAACTCCGTTGATGGTATGCAGACCTGAAGTGACGGCAAAACTGCTTGAATCCATCAGAGAAACACAACAAAGACTTCTCGCCACTTTCCTTGAAAAACGCGAAGAGTTTGCAATCGTCGTCGGGGGCAGAAACGGCGAATTCATAGGAAACCTTCTATCCCAAGACGTGGATCAACTCATCAAACGACCCGCAGCATACTTTCGCGCCATCCAAGAAGAATATACTCTCTATTTTAACGCAGTTCATGGTCGCACTATTCTGTCCGTAACAAAAAACAACACCACTGCCGATGACTTATTTGACATTTTGCGCTTCCAATTTGGCTCTCAGTTAGTACTTTTGATACAATCCTACAGACTTTATATCGAACGAACAACGGCGTGGGAAAAATATTGGAAAAAAGAATTTGCATAACAAAACGAATCCAGCACACATGCCTTCAAAGATCTCCAGAATTTACACAGAGAAATCGTCGAGAAATAAATCTTCGAAAAGAAACGTTTATAAAAGAGTCCTAGAAAGAGCACCACTATGGTAAGTAAAGCAGAAGAGTTCGCGACGAAACAGCGTGAAATTGGTGTCGCAGAGTTCTTTGCACGAAATAGACACCTCTTAGGTTTTGATAATAAGCTCAAAGCTCTTCTCACTTCAGTAAAAGAAGCAGTTGATAATTCTCTTGACGCATGTGAAGAAGCAGAAATTCTTCCAGAGATTGTTGTCGAACTCATTGACATGGGTAACGACCGATTCAAAGTCATTGTTGAAGACAACGGCCCAGGTATTGTCAAAAAGCAAATTCCACGAATCTTCGCTAAACTTCTCTACGGTTCAAAATTCCACAGACTTCGCATGAGTAGAGGACAGCAAGGTATTGGTATCTCTGCGTGCGTCATGTATGGTCAATTGACAACAGGTCGACCAGCTGTCATCTATTCCAAGACTGGACCGACTGAACCTGCGCACTATTACGAACTCAAGATTGATACTCAGAAAAACGAGCCGACAATCATGGCTGAGAAAGTCGTTGACTGGCCAAAAGAACACGGGACTCGAATCGAAATCG
>DATGWN010000017.1:0-21634 GCA_035299465.1 Acidobacteriota bacterium
GACGACGATCCAGAAGAAATTGCAGAAGCCGTCGAACACATAAAAAAACACCAACTACACGAACAACATCCATTACTACATCATCTCGCAGAACACTCCATCGAGTGGATTATTTTTATCAGCTTAGTAGCACTAAACGGACTTGAATTCACAGGATATCTCCCTGGTTACTTAGACTGGATCAAAAAAGTCATGTCATGGATTTTGATGTTACTTATTCTCTACAAAGTAGACATCACAAAGTTAGTCCTCAATAATAAAAGACAATGGGCAAACATCACAATCATAGCAGCGTTTTTCATCATGCACCTAAAGACGCTCGTGTCATTCGCAAAAACCCAGACATTTGAGAACAATAACTTCATCATATTCGACTTATTTGCTTTCGTGCTTAATCACCAATATTTCTTCACAGTCACACTCTTCTACATCGGTGCTATCTTGTTACTCATACCGACAGCATATCTTGCGTTCACAACACCAGCCAGAGAAGGCAGCATCTATTATCAGCTTACTCGTTTCCCATTCGCAAAGACAGTACCGCAAAAGCTTAAGCGAATCATAAAATTATATGTTATCTTTATGATATTCTTCTTCACACTCTTCAATAGATTCTTAGAGTGGCTTGCAATTTCCATTGATACGGCAGTCTTCATAGTCACAGTAGTCCTCTTCCTCTTCGTCATTGCAAATACACGACTGCAAAACCAAGCGAAGGAACACAAAAGTATATTTACAGTCTTCGAATCGTACTTTGGCAGAATAAGCGTGTGGCTCTTCTTCCTCGCATTATTCTCACTAGCATTTGTCAAACCATTCTTACCACCCGACACAGTAATGGTTATTTGGTACATTGTCATTGGCGCAATCACCGTCACTGCCTTGTATGACCTCATCGTCGGCCTCAAAGACCATCTGACCAGTCTTGAGCACATGTCGGCGTCAATAGACTCTCTGACAGCAAAGATGCTCAAGCTCTTCAAATATCCAGCCACATTGCCTCTTGCGATCAGCGGACTGTATATCTTGCAGCAAATCGTAGAATTGGCGCTCTACATCATACCAAATATTACCGGTGAAGCAGCCACAATCTATACCTCAGAATCAGAAAAGACATTGCTTAACCTATTCGGACAGGAAAGTATCATCACACAGCATTTGTTCACACTCAACCTTCATGAAAAGATTGTGACTGCGATTGCGTATGCGACATCATTAATTGGCAGCGCCATGTTCTTTATCGTACCAATCTTATTGTGGGCACTCTACTACAGAAACAGATCCCGACACATGAGTGCGTTAGACATCAACGTTGCACTGCACGAAAAATCAAAATTCAACAGATTCATGAAAGGGTCATTGATACTTGCGATTCCATTGTCAATTATCTCATTAGCCGCACCAGTACTGAAGATCATACCATTGACTACACTCACCAGCGCAGCTGACGTGGGCGTCATTCTCGTCGCACAGCCAATAATATTGTCAATCGAAAGTTTGCAGATTCTCCTTGTTTGCGCCACGGTTGCCGCACTCACGTTATGGTATGTCGCATCCAGAAAACGATTTAGTCATATCGTATGGTACTCGGCGCTCTGGCTTATGATTGCGCAACAAGTCGCGTTCTACGTCGTACCATACATCCAATCATTGAGTGCGTACGTCATAGAATTACTAAAACCTAGTGGATCGATTATAACCACAATCGCAGCGACAAGTATCGGACTCTTCTTCGTTCTCGACATACTACTAGTCTATGTGCTTGGCGTGATTATCGTCTGTATGTTTGTCATACCGGTGAAAATAAAGTCAGTTATCATCAAAATATTACAGAAAATACCCTCACTCAAACACATTTTGCTTTTCGCAAGTGAATTGCAGCATATTGAGTATTATCCTGAAGTCAAAGCACAGATAGGTGCGAACGTGTATCACCACGTCGCGCATTATATCCGCCAGCAACTCAAAGAAGGTCATGACCTTGACATTTGTGTCTATCACCTCAAAGTCCACGACTATCCGCAGCAAGTAATCGCCAAAGCTATTGATCTGCTCATAGAGCAAGGTGAGTTACAAGCAGAGATAGCAGATACCAAACCGCAAGTCATACACATGCAAAATGTCAAGGAAGCCATCGTTGACGCAACCAATGCATTAAACCAAGGAAACTCTCCTGCACAAATAATCGAAGAGTTCAATGATAAATATACATTCGAGGAACTCAAGATAGCCGTAAAGTACGCGACAGGTGACCTCAAAAAAGAAATTACCAGAGATTCAATCCAAGACGTCCTCCTCAAAGAAACGCAAGCTGAGCTAGAACTTGTCAAGGACATGATGTCCAAGAGAAAGTCCCCGCAGTTCATCATCGACACCCTAATACGAAAAGGCTACGAACCAGAAGAAGCAATTAAGACTGCGTTACACGCGACAAGAGCCGCAAGCCACCTCTCAATCGAAGAACGCAAGAAACTGCGCGAAAAGCTACTGGAATTACTTACAAGCGAAGATATCCAAGCGGACTTGCTAAAGATCGTAACCAAATATCCATACAGTGCAATTATATATGAGTTAACCACACTCACAAAATCCAAAAGGCAACAGAAATTCATGCAAATATTACAAATGTTTGACTGGATTGAAAACGTGCGCATACCGTTCCCCGATATGCTCAAGAAATTATCCGCACAAGGATGGAACGAAAAGCTCGTCGTTGCAATTTACGAATCAAAGAGTGAACATGCCAAAGACATCTCAAAAGCATTACTTGAATCGGAGTACGACATAGAATGAAACGTATCACATGCCTTTTGATTTGTCTGATCATTATCTCTGGCGTATACGCCGAGGACGATAGCATCTACAATTCCGATGAGTTGTTACTCTCGCATAAAATCAGTGGCATGGTATATTTAGACGTTCCAAGAGAATCTCAATTGTCTTGGTTGACAGCAAGACTCACGTTCCTTCCGCAAAACGACTCTCGCCAAGTCACACAAGGACTCACACTGTATCCAAAACCATATTTTCTAGATGGCTCA
The DNA here is from genome assembly GCA_035299465.1 of Acidobacteriota bacterium. Lineage (GTDB taxonomy): Archaea > Nanobdellota > Nanobdellia > Woesearchaeales > DATGWN01 > DATGWN01. Next base: position 3,042 of record DATGWN010000017.1, read on the forward strand.
ACGACGGTGTTCCGATGGGACGAACCAAGTGATGGCACTTTGACTTTTGAAATAGACAGCCTGATTAAAACAAGAAACGCATTCATACCAGTCACTAAGAAAGTCGACTACCCATTGGATATTCACGATATAACGCTAGAGCAATATCTGCAAGAAACAGAACTCATCGACATAAACCCCGCAATCAAATCGAGGGCGCAGTCTTTGGCTCAAAACAAAGATGATGTATATGATGTCGCATTCACAGTCGCAGACTGGATTACAAAAAACATCGAGTACGATTTGAACTCGATTACAGCAGATGCAAGCCAAAAAGCGAGTTGGGTGTATGAGAAGCGTCAGGGCGTGTGTGATGAACTAAGTACGCTGTTTATTTCGATGATGCGGTCGCTGGGAATCCCTGCACGATTCGTCTCAGGTATATCTTACACGAACAGCGAATTATTTACACAAAGTTGGAATGCACATGCATGGGCAGAAATCTACGTCCCCGAATTTGGCTGGATACCGTTTGATTTGACATACAAACAATTTGGTTATATTGACGCAAGCCACATCAAATTAAAAGTCTCAAACGACGCCGACGAATCAACAACACAGTACAACTGGGAAGGATATAACATAAATGCTATCGATATCACGCCAACACAGCTTGACTTTCAGACGCAAATCGTCAGTTCCAAAAGCACAAAAGAAAAATATGTCGACGCCACAATGTCCGTAATCAAGGACAAGATTGGTTTTGGCTCATACTCTGCGCTAAAGATAGTATTAGAGAATACAAAAGAGCATTATGTAACATCCCATCTCACACTCGTCTCTGCACCAGAAGTGACGTTTGGCACCGAACCAGCGATGGTTCTTCTGTTCAAACCATACGAGAAAAAGACAATCTACGTGCCATTTAAACTGACATCAGATTTAGCAAGCACATCAAGATATACAGTGCCAATTGCATTATCCGATTATCATGCGTTGTTATCAGAGACTGCATTTGAGTCTGAACGGTCCTACCAAAAGTATTCAGAGTCAGAAATTGAAGCCTTAATACAAAGCGAAGAGAACACGAATAAATTCGTCGAACTACCAGTGGCAATTACTTGTGCTTCCAAAACAACACCTGTGCAACCAGACGTGCCGTTCACGTTCGCTTGCGATCTGCAAAGTACGGTTCCAAAGAAAATAGATGTAACTATTTGTATGTTCGCTCGTTGCCAAGATTTGCCGATAGACCCATTTGACATCCAAACTGTGCAAACAACGCATACGTATAACGTAAGCGGAGAAAAACAAGCGCTAGTCACAGTCACGGCGTCTAGTCAAACAAAGAGATTCCTCTTTGACATCCCAGTCAAAGACTCGGCGCTTATCACAATCGGCAAAATATCAGTTCCATCCAAAGTATATTTCGGCGAATCATATCCCCTATCCATTGAGCTCAAAAAAGACTCAGTTTCAACACCAAAAAGAGTTATGGTAAAATTGCAAAACGCAGGATTACCATATTTCTGGAATGTAGGGACACTAAATACGGATCAAATGCTCTCGGTCGATCTTGCGGCAAATTCATTGAACGAAGGAAACAACACAATGACAGTTGTTGCTACATACTTTGATGAGTTTGGACAAAACCAGACGCTGGCAAAATCATTTTCAGTAGTCCTTGCCGATGTCACTTTCTGGCAAAGCATCAAATTATGGTTCTTCCACCTGCTGACTTAAGCAGCTTTCAAATTCGGATAATACGAAGAGAAAAATAATTTCTTAGCGAAATCTCCCATGGAAAGTTCTCCCATCGGCGTAAATCGTTTCTCACCAAAATAAGGTTCAAGCGTTTCATCTAATGTGCACTGTGCACCACGAACATCTGACAGATGACGTCTAAATCTTTCAAGTAAAAGCGCTTGAGACCGATTATAACTCACATGAAAAAAACGTGAGTGCGCAATTTCGTCAAGCGATTGGACTGTAGCGTCCGGCTTTTGGCTTGACACAGTGAATGCTCCTAATAATTCGTACATCTTAAAATGCTCTTTAGATAAGTTCGTGCTGATGTAATCCAAGACTGCGTCGCTGTCAGACATTTGTGTGCCAGTAAGACAGCAAAGAAACGGACGGTAGAGATTTTGTAAAAAAAAGCACTGATGCACCAAATAATTTCTGGAATGTGTTGGATTGTCGTACCAGCCCATGCTGGTCTTGCTTGAATCGTTTGCTCTTTCTAATGTGTGCATAGTGCTAAACAAAACGGAATTAGTAGCCATATTAGTATACTGTACTTATAAACATATCGACGAGAACTTGTTATATTTATACCAAAACAACGCTAAAATTGCAGCAACAACGACAAAATCAAGCCAATTCCAACCTCTTTTCAAAGAATTTTGAGATAAATATATCAATTAGATTCGACATATGATGTACTTATGCCAAAAAGAGTCCTAGATGATCAAGAACGAAAGATCGTTCGTGCACTCATAAAAAATCCGCGCGCAAGCGACAATATAATTTCAAAACAAACGGGCGTACCCGTTATGTCCGTCAACAGAAAACGAAAAAAACTTGAAAGCGACCAACTATTGCAATACTTCGCTGCAATAAATACAGATGAATCTGGCCTAGGAGTCTTCGAGTCAAAACAACTGTACATACTCAAACTCAAAGCGGGATTGACACAGAACGATTATCTTAATTCCATCGAAAGAGATGCAAAGTTTCGCATATTCAATACACGATTTGTTAGCGAATCATATATCGGCGAGCGAAACGGACAACTAGCTCTCATAATAATTCTCAATGCGCCAACAAACGCTATGATGAACGAAGAATTCAACGGTCGAATAGTCCCGTACGTTCAGTCAAAGTTAGGCGCGCACGCGATTGAATCTATCGAAACCGTGCCATTGTCAAGCCAAATACGCATCCTGCACAACTATATGCCACAAATAAACATGACCAACGGCGTAATAAAGGCAGAATGGCCAGACGAATACATTTTTGTAGACGACAGCAGCCTTGGTCCCCACAGCCACGACACATTTAAATAAAAGGGTAAATCTGACAAAACCATGCTCGATATACGTTTCATCAGGGATAATGTTGCACTAGTCAAAGAAAATATTCTACGCAAGGGTAAATCAAATGTTTCTGACGTTGATGAACTCCTAGCCCTCGACAACGAATTCAAAGTACTCTCATCGCAAGGCCAAGCGCTGCGAGCAAGCAGAAATACGCTCAGTGAACAGATCAACAAGGCAAAAAAGGAAGGCAAGGATGCATCAGATCTGCTCAAACAAGTAAAAGAACTGCCGCAAAAAATCAAGCTGTTTGACGAAGAGTTAGCAAAAATCACTGCCAAAATTGATGAATTGCAGCGAAAAATCCCAAACATAATCCATCCATCGGTTCCAAACGGTGCATCAAGCGCAGAAAACGTGGAAAGAATTCGATACGGCAATCCGACGAAATTCGACTTCACGCCTAAAAGTCATCAAGAAATCGCAGCAGGTCTAGGCATGGCTGATTTCGAAGCCGCAGCACAGACATCAGGCAATGGCTTTTATTATTTGCAGGGCGATCTTGCACTTCTCAATCAAGCGCTCCTGCGCTTTGCAATAGAAACACTTGTGAATCACGGTTTCTTGTACGTCGAAACACCGTATTTCCTACGAAAAGACGTTATTCGAAACGTCGTAGATCTAGCAGATATGGAAAATCAAATTTACAAGCTTGAAGGCGAAGATTTGTATATGATTGGCACGAGTGAACACTCACTAATCGGACGCTACATCAACGCGACATTGGATGAAAAGAGACTTCCAATCAAGCAAACGAGTTATTCGATGTGCTTTAGAAGAGAAAAAGGAGCCCACGGATTGGATGAGAGAGGCCTGTTTAGAACACACCAATTCAACAAAATTGAAATGGTTGTCATCTGCGATCCCGCCGACTCAATGAAATTCTACAAAGTCTTACAAGACATCACTATTGAAATCTTTACAAAGCTGGGTATCCCAATCAGAGTTTTAGATTTGTGCACTGGCGACCTTAATGACCTCAAACACATCGCATGCGACATCGAAGCATGGTCACCGCGCAGAAATACATACATCGAAGTAGGTTCCTGTTCGAACTTGACTGCTGCGCAAGCGCAGATGCTCAACATCAGAGCAGCCAAACCATCCGGTGACAAATTTTATCCTCACACTTTGAATAATACTGCGATTGCCACAAGTCGTGCACTCGTAGCGATATTGGAAAACAATCAGACAAAAGAGGGTACGGTAGTCATTCCAAAAGTGCTTGCGCCATTTATGTTTGGCAAGACACATTTGACGCCCATCAAATAAATGGCATCAATCCACGGCGGCGTTTTCATCTCAATTGGTGTGATAGTTGGTGTCACAACCATTTTTCAACCAGTTCTCTGGCCATTTCGCTGGTTTGCAGCAGCGTTTATAATCTATGGCGCAGCAAAGATTCTGATTATCAGATCGAAGGGCACACAGCATCATCACCACCAACCAGTACACCACAGACCCCAGCATCATGTTCCACAACAGGTCCAGCGTCCGCAGCCGTACATGTACCAGCAGACAATGCAACAGCAAGTACCTCAACAAATGGTGCAGCAACGCATCTGTGCAAATTGCAAACGTCAAATCCCTGCAGCTTATAGATTCTGCCCATACTGCGGATACGGCGTATAAATGTATATAAACGAGTAGAAACAATAAAGAGCACATGATAATCACTATTGATACGGCAAAGGATTCTCAACAAGACATAAAACGAGCAATTTCCCTTCTCCAACAATACATTTCAGAACAATATGCGCAACCAACACAATCACAGCCAACAGTCGGCATGAATCTTTTTGACATGCCATTACCATCACAACAGCAAACAACGTCACAATCATCACCTATGGGTCTGTTCGATATTCCTGCGCCTACGCAAAATTACCAAGCCAACACGCCCCAGCAACCGCAGGCAGCATCGTCATTCTTGTTTGATAACATTCTTCCAAGTGCACAGCAACAAGCACAACCAACACAAGTGCAAACACCAACTGCAGCAACGCTCCAGGCACAAAACGTGCCAAAAAGAGTCGACAAATACATCTTAGAAACATACTAATTTTTAATCACGGCATTCTTTCCCGCACTCTATGGTACGGATGAGTGTGTTAGAGAGAATTCTAAGACATAATAACGCACGAGATGTATCCATCATTGTTGAATCCACCATCGAGCATTTCGTACCTCGGCTCAACACAGATGACCCATACGACGATGATCTTGATCACAGCAAAATCGTTATACTGCGAAACGACGTCTGTATCGCGCCTAATGCCAGCGATCCTTTGTTATATTTTAATCCGCTCAAATTATCCGACATAGCAAGACACGCAAACCCGCTTATACCAACAAAGTTCAAATTCTACGACTACGCGCGAGAAACAGTACAAGAAGGTCGACAATCAAATATTGCCAATAAAGTATCGACCGACGTCATTATACCAGGATATGAATTCATTGAAGAGAAGGTTAGACGTCGTAAGAACGCCCAACTCATTACATGGAATCACATCTATGTATACCCGCATCCAAAGTTCATGCGTTGGTTTCTTGATCAGAAAAATAAATCACCTGAACAAGTGTACTCCTACGACAAGAATGCTGTCATAAAGACTTGGAATATGGGTTATTTGGAGAAGCTGGTCCCATACTCCGAACATAATCTGATTATTGTTCAATGATTATTTTATCTTCAGTATTTTTGCGATATCAACCAAGTGTTCAGCGAATATATGCGCACTTGTCGATATAGTCGTCATCGAACCCAACGGGACGTGCAGTTTCTTTGCGACATATTCTTGGATAACATACATCTGATAGATATTTGCAGGCCAACCGATGAACATGTCGCTTGAACGAATAAAACCAGTAATATGCAATTTTCCATCGCGAATTTTGAAATCAAACGCAATCATAGATGGATTCTCCTTGTTGAGTGGATTGCTGTCCGTTTGCGGGTCAAACAAAAGTGCGACTGCTTTTCGGCTGGTTGGATCTTTCTGTAAAATTGGAACGACAAAACCATCAATCTGATTGACTGCATCACTAGTGCTGAATAAACGCTTACCGTAGCTATAATCATAGCTCGACGCAGATTTTGGTGAGAGAATAACCTGCGCAACATCGCCTAAATCAGGATATATCCATTTATCAGATCGAGTCAGCACATGAATCGGTTCCAGAATCGTCTGGTCGCACCGCTCAATTGTCAGTAACAGATTTCGCATTTCTATACAAGACCGATTATTGCGCTCGATGTATTCCTTCCCGTTTTGCTGGATCTGAGAAAGTGCTTTGCACCATACATCCATTGCCGTCTCTGCAGTAATAGATGTCATGCGCCACCCATAAATTGCGTCAATGGTATCGTTGTGCCTTCTGCAACCTCAAACCGATAGCAGAAGAATGGAATCTTATACGTGTTTAAAATCAATGACAGCTCCCCTATTATCTCTTGCGAATTCGCAGTACCTGAGCGCACGAATCTGACTTCATAACCACCACTCAACGCGCCAGACAACTGTTCATACGCCACTAATGTATCTCGCATCGCTTTACTATACAAATCTGTGGCCGTGTTGATTGTCAATTCCTGATATGGCTCGTGCAATTCAGTAGCCTCTGTGAATCGTCGGTACGCTTGTGCAAATGTCACCGAGAACCGCATAGGCATTCCGCATGACAAGAATATAATCTCTTGATTATGAGTAAACTCCTTGACACTCGCGTTTAATTGAGATAAGAGGGCAGGAAACTCAACTGACTTTGAATTGATGTACGATTGAAAGTGCAACAAACGTATGACACAGTTTGATAATTGAAAAAACGATGGACCTCGGTATAACGGGTGTGATATAATATGTCTAAAGAAATCTTCATGATCTCGCCGCTGGATACTGTTGGCAATACAAAGCGAACGCGTACAATTCTCGATAAGTTGCTGCACATCCTTTGCACTCGGATGCCGTTTAGTGAACCTATCATAATCGATGACAACACTTGTCTGCGCAATACTAACCCCAAAGGCAGAACTGCCATGCGCCGTAAGGTACGCCTGCCAATCTGCAGGAGATATTGTATACGGACCGCTCTTGCCAACAATGTAAGGCGCTTTATGAAAATCATCGTTCTTAATGTTAAGCTTCATTTGATGTCTTGCATAAATATGGGCGATTCTCTCAAACAAATCTCTATGCATCACAAGCTCTCGTGCCGTAACATCAAAAACGGTCAGAACTCGATTGGGATTCAATTTTGGGAACAGAACAAAGAACTGTTCGATTGCTGCATTGGACAAAATGTTCGTCACATCCAATATCAGACACAATCTCTTGTTATAATCAGAACACTCTTTTTGAAGGTTCTCGAGCAGATGAATGACCTCGTGCACACCGTAAGACTGGATGACTTTCTCCATGTCATTGATTGCGACAACATCATTGACGTGACTGAGCATATCGCTGACCAACCGATACAACTCATCGATTGAGCGCACTTTAGTGGGGTCAATCAATACTGCGTTGAGCTTATCGATCCAGCTCGTCGGCTCAAATCGATACACAGTCTTTTCGGCCTCATAGCCTTCAATCGGCAACTGTGGCGTCGTGCGAGCCGTCAGAACAATTCGTTTTGTTGGGCTTTGAATCACCAGTTCCTCATTCTGTGAAACCACTGGCGCAAAAATCTTTTCGCCCTTTCCTTCGACACCAGTCACCCGAAGAATGCCGTCGGATATCAATCCATTGATGTGGTGCAATAATTGGCGATGCAACTTTGCTTTATCCGAAAGAGCTGCTTTTCGAGAATCTTTACTTGAATACGAGTCATCTAACACAGAACCGATTCGAGCAACTTGGGATGGGTACAATGCCGCAACAATTTTTGTCGTCGAAAGAGGAGTCAGACCAGATGATTTGAACGCGTCCAAAATAGAAACCTTTGCTGGATGCATACAGGTGTGTGTCAGCGCTTCTATTTAATTCCATCGTTCGCATCGCCGAAACTGTTTCAGGAATAGACGCTCATTTAAAAGCAAAGCGCGCTGCTTCAGCGAATCTCTGAACCAAACGACATTGACCGCTGAAAAACATCTATATACACGCTGAAACAAGACTCACAAATACAGTTGTGAACCAACTGGGGGTTGTTTATGGATAAGAAAGAACTGATGATTTTAAGTCAATTTAGACGCAACGCACGGGAAAATCTAACGACGGCATCGCGAAGGACGCATATTCCTATTAGCACGTTGTACGACAGATTACGAAAATACGAAGGAACAATAATTCGAAAGCACACGTCATTGCTTGACTTCGCCAAAATCGGATATGGCTTGAAAATGCAAATGGTCATCAAAGTCGCACCAAAGGATCGAAAGCGACTACAAGAATTTCTTACGAAACATCCTCGCGTCAACTCGCTCTTTTCCATTTCCAATGGATACGATTTCATCGTTGAACTAATCCTCAAAAATCTATTAGAGGTTTCGCAATTTGCAGAAATCTTGGAACAATTCAATGTGTTAGACAAGCATGAATTCTTTGTGGTTGAAGATATTAAACGTGAAGACTTTTTGATGGATCCAGAATTGATCGATCACGGATTCACGCAGGAAAGCTTCAATAAGTTGATCCAGCCGCCACAAGTGCCATTTACTTCGATGCAGCAGTTAATGCGCTGATTAACACATTAGAGAGCGCAAGATAACACGCAATGACGATATATATCGGGAACAACACCCAAAGGATGCCTAATATACCGCCACCAATGATGCAATGGCTTTTGTGAATGTTTAATCTCATACTAAATGCAAAAGCAAAGACCGAAAGTATGAAAGCACCTGCCGTCACAACTGCCGACATCATGTTCCAAGCCAACGTCGGGATGAACACAGATTGATCTGCAAGAAATACGATGCCATAAGTCAATGCGACGCCGACTGATGCAAAAAGTACGTACAAAAATGACGCCAAAACACGTCGTAATAGCGTAACGTCAGAAATGAAAAATGTCTGGGCAAATCGGCAAATCCACAATAGAATCGCAATGATGATAGCGTATGTCAAAATAAGTGTTCCCAACTCAACCGCAATTTGCTGTAAAGCTACAGTCGTGTCAAAGGAAACTGCACTCGGATCAGCAGGCATCTGAGTGACCAATTCGTTTGCCGTCATCAATATTTCCGCTAGCTTTTGATGAAAAAACATGATATACATGACAGCACAAGTTAAGATCCAAACAATATCAATACCTGTGAATTTGAGAAACGTCAATACTTTTTGCGAGAATTGTTGCGGAGAAGCTGTTACTTTCTTTTTCACTACGGGAGCCATGCATACCTTCGCGCAATGCCTTCCATATAAATCTTTGGCAAAACAAAACAATATATAAATGTCGATGGAACTACCAGCCAGCATGACATTGGACATTCCAAAAGGCGTTCGAGATTTTTTACCACAAGAGAAGATCTTGCGAGATTTCATAGTCACGACGCTAAAGACGACATTTGAAGAGTTCGGATATAACCCTATTGAAACTCCAGCTCTAGAATTGTATGAAACGTTGTCCAGTAAATATGCCGGTGGCGCTGAGATTCTCAAAGAAACGTATAAACTGACTGATAACGGCCAGCGTGAGCTTGGATTACGATACGACTTGACAGTTCCATTCGCAAGAATCATCGGAATGAATCCTACGCTAAAATATCCTTTCAAACGATACCAAATTGACAGAGTCTGGCGCGACGGCCCGATGAAGCTTGGTCGATATCGCGAATTCTATCAATGTGACGTTGACATCGCGGGTTCTCAAAGTTTAATGGCGGACGCAGAGCTACTTGCACTTGCAAATACCGCGTTCACTCGATTAGACTTGAATTTTACACTTGTTGTGAACAATAGAAAGATACTTGACGCAATTCTGACACAAATCGGCGTTGCCACAGAGTTACAGACACAAGTAATTCTCATCCTAGACAAACTCAAAAAAATAGGACAATCTGGCGTCACAAAAGAACTTCGAGCAATCGGCATATCCGAAGATCAAATCGACAGTATCTTGCAGCTCGTATGCATATCCGGCTCCAACGAAGAGAAAATTGCATCACTAAAGCAACTGCTCAAAGATACAAAAGGCGTCGAAGAACTTGAACAAGTAATTGGCTTCGCACAAGCATTTGGCGTCAAACAACTCATATTCGATGTAAGTCTCTCGCGCGGATTAGCATATTACACTGGCCTCATGTATGAAGCATATCTTGTTGACTCGCCAATCACGTCATCAATCGGATCAGGCGGCAGATATGACAACATGATAAGTAAACTCGCGCAAAAGAAAGAGGAAGTTCCAGCCGTTGGAATTAGTTTTGGCTTAGACCCGCTCTTTGACGCCATGAAACTGCTTCGCAAAGACAACTTGCAAAAGTCAGTAGTTAAATTATACGTTGTGCCAATTCAAACACAAAAAGAAAGTGCACAGATAGTTGCAGAAATCAGAAATGCCGGAATCAAAGTTGACATGGATCTCGCCGGAAAAGGTATCTCAAAAAATCTCGCATTCGCAAATGCGTACGGCATCAGATATGTACTCATTATCGGTGGCGACGAAATTGCAAGCTCCAAATTGACTCTCAAAGACATGGTTTCGGGTACAGAAGAAAAATTACCTATCAAAGATATAATTAAGAAATTATCTTGACGGCTGAAGAATAATATCAGTTAAATCAGCTATATTATCTGCGACTGCGTAAAATTTGCTTCTATCTGCACCTTTATTACAGGGATGATTCCAGTTAGCAAGAATTCCCTTGATCTGATATGTGGGAGCGTTCAGCAAATGGTGCTGCGCGTCGTCGATTATAATCTGCGATTCGAGCGCTCGCGTACGCTCAAGCTTGGACGGAATCACACGATGTACTTCATCTCCGACAACGTGAATATCATCTGCGCAGAATGTGTCAGGAAACTGATGCATAATATGCGACACAACCGTATCACGATATCTAGATGGACGTGCAGTCAGAATACTTAGCTTGTATCCTTGTTCTTTTAGCGTGTGCAATGTCTGTTGCATTCCCGGATATGGTGCGATATCATGGACAAATCGCGACGCATAAAATTCGTGAAACATCGGTTGCAAAACCTCCAAGGGTACTTTGAGCGCAATCGTCAAATCATAATGCAGAATATCTGAACGTTTTACTTTAATGCCGTGCGCATGTTCCACAAATGCAAGAAACGGATCATTGAAATTAACTAGAGTCTCATCGTTATCAAATACGATATGCTTCACTGTTCACCGTAATCTAGCATACCGCATGCCGCGTCGATATCCGCACCGCGGGAATGGCGGATAAAACACTTGTAGCCTTTTGCTCGAATAGCGTCTTTCCACGCAAGCATTTTATCACTCTTGACAAAATCTCCCTTGTCGTTGTATTCGATCAAATTGAAATTGATGTTTTTGGGCCAAGGATGCTGTAGAATCCGAAGCAAATCCTCATCCGAGTCATTCTTGCCTCTAATTAGTGCATATTCAATCATTAAACCGTGCTTGCGTTCAGCGCAATAGGCATCAGCAAAGGACAAGAGTTTTGGTAGAGGAAGACTCGCCGGTATCATCGATTTTCTGATGACGGGATCCATCGAGTGCAACGATAATGCCGCATTATATTTTTTGCCGAGCAGACGATCAACCATAACGCCGCTTGTCGAAACGGTTATGTGTTTGTATGAAATTTCCCATAGTTTGTGAATCGTGTGAATTGATTCTTCGACAGCCACAAAATTTGACATTGGCTCGCCCATGCCCATATAGACGATGGACTGGGGCTTTCGACCCATGATTGAGATGCAAGCCCCGACTTGGTCGACGATTTCCTGAGAAGTTAGATTACGCACAAAATCCCCAGTATAACAGAAATGGCAACCAATAGGACATCCTATCTGACATGAGACGCAAACAGTATATTTGTCGTCACGCGCAGGGATGATAACAGTGATATATCCTGCTGAAAAGAGGAGTTTTTGAGTGCCATCCAGTGATTTTGCAATTGTGTATCCTGTTACCGGAACGATCGCTAAGACCTTCATCTTTCACAGAAATATTGTTTGATTTAAATGGGTAGTGGAAAAGTATATATAAGACGACGCGTCAACAATATGTGGGTAGCATGACATCATTTCAAGCATTTATTTTCGAACCGAGCAATTTCTTTCGCGCAGCAAGACGACAATGGAAAGTTGCATATCTGAATCTTATGCTCATGAGCATACTTTTGGGTATCGCGCAAGCAGCAATTCTCATTCCAAAGGAGAAATTCGATATATTTGCAGCTCTTTCCGGTGCGGCAGTAGTTACGACAATCCTCGTCATTTTTTCATTCTTATCGACATTGGGAATACTCGTGATTATGAACCATTATCATAAGACGGACTGGTTTGGTCGAATCTCGGCAGTGTGCGCATATGCAACTACTATTATCCCATTCTATGGAATAATTTTGAGCGTTTTACGATTGCTCGACTTCGTCGTTTCACCGGCAAAGTCCACGCCGACATTCTACATCTTAAGCATCATATTGTTTTTTGTTGCCGTCGTGCACCTTGTCGTATTGCATGCAATCGGCTTAAGTATCTTCTACAATTGCACCAGACAGACGGCATACAAATACGTTATAGCGCCACTGGTATTCCTCGTCGTCGCAATTCTTGTGCTCGTTGCGTTTTTTGCACTGTAAGACGGCAAAAGTATATAAACAAACAATCGACCATTTTGAGAATATGGTCACCGTAACACCGTGGGAAGTAAAAGGCACAATCGATTATGATAAACTCATAGCCCAATTCGGCGTTGAGAAGATTAGCCCACAATTACTTGAACGCATAGAAAAAGAAGCAGGCAGCTTACACCACTTTCTACGGCGAAATATATTTTTCGCGCATCGCGATCTCAAGTTCGTACTGGACGAATACGACAAAGGTCACAAATTCTTCTTATACACTGGCCGCGCGCCAAGCGGACCAGTACATATGGGCCACTTAGTGCCATGGATGTTCACAAAATGGCTTCAAGATGTGTACGACGTTGACTTGTACTTCCAATTTCCTGACGAAGAAAAATTCTTGATGAAAAAAGACATCACTTTCGAGCAAGCGCAAGAATATCTGATGGATAACATGCTTGACGTCATTGCAGTCGGGTTCAATCCAAAAAAAACTCATTTCATTATCGATACAAGACACGCGGGACTCATGTACCCACTCGCAGTCAAGATAGCCAAACACATCAATTTCTCTACAATCAAATCCGTCTTCGGCTTTGAAAACGACCAGAACATCGGCGCTATATTTTATACCGCAATGCAGGCAGTACCTGCAGCGCTTCCTAGTGAACTTGCCAAAAAAAAGATTCCGTGCTTGATCCCTCACGCGATTGATCAAGACCCGCACTTTCGCGTAAGCCGTGACGTGCTTCCCAAGATTGGCTTTTTCAAACCAGCATCGATTCAATGTCGATTCATGCCAGGTCTTGGCGGCATGGCAGCCGACGGCAAAATGTCAAGTTCAGTTACTGAATCTGCTATCTTGACAACCGACACACCAGCCCAAGTAAAGAAGAAAATCAACAAATATGCGTTCTCCGGTGGCAAAGATACGGTCGAAGAACACAGAAAATTAGGCGGCAATCCAGACATTGACGTCAGTTACCAGTGGTTGACATTCCTAGAAGAAGACGATGACCGTCTCAAGCAAATCTATGACGATTATAAGTCAGGAAAACTGCTTTCTGGCGAACTCAAAGCAATCTTGATCGACAAAATTAACGAAATCCTCGCAGCCCATCAAGCGCGACGAGCACAAGCAAAAGCACAACTGGATTCTTTTATCTTCAAACAATGAACGACATCTACAAAGCGAATTTCATTCGCGCCGGACAGCTTGCTGCACAACTTCGAGAGTTTGGAGCTAAACTTATTGTAAAGGGTGCATCATACAATGATGTCATCCAAAAAGTGAATCAACAAATAAAGATTCTTGACAAAGACGCAGTCGCAGCGTTTCCGCCGCAAATCGCACTCAATCAAGTAGCCGCTCACTACCTATGCCCGCCTGGTGAAGACATTATTTTCAAAGACCAAGTCGTCAAACTTGACGTCGGAGTTTGCTATAAAGGCGCAATCGGCGACTGCGCAATTACTGTCGACTTATCAGGCAAATATGGTGAACTTGTCGCTGCAGCAAACGATGCCTTGTTTCAAGCTCAAAAGATCTTAGCCGTGGGCGTCGAATTACAAGAAATTGGCTCCACAATTGAAAGAACAGCGCACGAACATGGCTATACATCGATAAAAAATCTCTCAGGCCACGGCCTTGGTGAAAATAAAATCCATATGCCTCCAACTATCCCAAATCATAATTCTGGACAAACAACGACATTAAAACCAGGAATGACATTCGCCATGGAACCATTCGTCACGGACGGAAAAGGACTCATATATGATGCAGGAAATCCTACCATATTCTCATTCAAGCAAAAGGTGTCAGTACGCTCCCCAGCCGCAAAAGAATTACTAACCGTCATTCAAAAATTCAATGGCCTGCCTTTTTCCATTCATAATCTAATCGATGCAAAAATTCCATTGTATAAAATCAGATTCGGACTCATGGAACTACTTAAAGCCGATGTGCTTACCGCCCACGCTCCTTTAGTTGAACAAGAAGGCGGGATGGTTGCGCAAGCAGAGAATTCCATTCTCATTGATGATGACGGCAATATTTTCGTCACAACCCATCCAGACGGCCCGCAGAAGTTGAATTAGCTCCTCTATACAATCGTAAATTCCAGTTAGGGTTTTGTCCAAATGAGAAACGTGTTGCGCCACTCATATCTCTGACAACGGCATAATGAGAAATATAATTTGCTTGCAAAAAACGTGAAAGCGGATGCAACGTTTCCACACTATCCTTCGCAACAGGCATATTTGGATACGTCAATGAGCAACTGGGAGTAAAACGTAAAAAGTGTTGCATTGGCTCGTGAACCCGTTTTTCAAGATCGCGCAAATTTACCACATCCAAAGTGACTGTAACAGGAAGCGCACCTGCATTCGAGACGAATTCAAGCGACGTTTCAAAAGCGCGGGACAGTTTAATCGGAGATTGCGGATTTTGCAACAGATGCGTAGCTTTAAAATACGCACAATCCAGATAGAATACAACAGATGCGGCAATATCGTCACTAGGCAACATGAATACCATAAGAGGTGCAATTCTTGAGCCTTTAAATAGGTTTGCTAGTAGTCACTACTCAAAGGACACGACAACGAGAAAATACTTATATAAACCGACAATTAATCACTTCCTGTATGCAACCATATCACCTCCGCGTCGCTCACGCACTCCATGATATCCACGTCAATCTCAAGAAAATTCAACTACCGTATACGGACATCAGTCGCATATCTATTGTGCAGCACACGTCACAAGGAGACAGGTACACCCAAAACGAATTCAAATCAGGCAATACTGACTTATGCATTATCAACCTTACGTCTCGACGCAAAAGCGCCCGCAATTCCAATTCGCTTGCAATTACATCAATTGACGATTATCTGAGCGAAGAAGTACAAGAGATTGTCGAGAACACACTACGCACTTACCAAATACCGTATCGTCAATTTTGCAAACACATCATAACAAAAGTCGCTGGCGCATAGAAGTGATTTGTTTTCTTAACGTGCACATATAATTTAGGCCATTGTCCAGGACTGTTAAGGATTTCTTTGACTCTATATGCTTCTTGGGACGATACCTTAGGCTCATGACCATTCACGCATCGCTCAAACTCAGCCATCGTTGTCAAACCTAACTGTTTTGCCCGTGCAGCGACCGCCGCGTATTCAGCCTCAGACTCAATTTGACCATGCATGTCCAAGTGCTCCCACGCCCAAGGATATCGAAGCTTGCAAAACTGATAAATGCGAGCAGGCGTCACAGAATCCTGCGCAGACACACTTTCTTTGTTGTGAGATGATTGAATTTGCGCAAATTGTCCTTCGGCCAGTTCGAAGATCGCCGAAAGTGCATTGACGCGCCGCTTTTCCTCTTCGTCAAGTCCCAACTGCTTATAATTCATGTAATGCTCAAGACCTGCCCAAGCATCCTGAAGGATAGTACGTACTTGGATTTCACACAATTCTCCATCCAGAACAATAAAATGTTGCCCTGTGTACGAGAACTGATCAATATGCTTCTTTTTACGTGTTTGAGAGACAATTTTGAATGTTTCTTGGATAACTTTAATCGCTGAGGAGACGTGCTCACTAAAGGGACAGACAACTCTCACTCCCGCTATATCTTCACACTGTTCAAACGGCTTTGAATAGCCTTTTCGTATTGCCTTGGTATAAAAAGACTCAAATGTCTTTACTCGGTGTGTAACAGCATGGATCGGCACCTGCTGATTCAGAAGTGATGACTTCACCTTTTGGGCAACACGCTGAGCAGTCTGTTCATATACACCCTGTTTACGTGCAAATTGATCTCTAAGTACACCCTCGTCCATAGAAATACACATGACTACTCGGGTTTTTATGCCTTTTGAACGCCTGTTTTGCCAGTGCCTAACTCACATACAACACCACGCGTTAGGGTTGTAGTCTACAGCGCGTTCCATCCCTCACTTTTCCTATGTAACCATCACATATATAGCGCAATCTGTCAACACTTTATGTCGACGTAATGTCGACTCCAATCTAGTTAATATTTATCGTTAGGCTTTTAACAGCCGTCATTTCCCCGACATTTTAGAATTATAACGAGCGCATATCTTTCAATCATTTACAGTTATTTTTAGAACTACAAACTATAATCAAAGACAGCAATAATTACGAACACACTAGAAAAAATGATAATGTATATAAATACAAAATCCAAGAAACATTCGGAATAATCACATATTTTTCGAGGAGAACATGGAAGCAAACGAAAAAATAATCCTTACTAACATCCAGCCGCCAGTCGGTGCAAATTCTGATGCAGTAGCTAACACAATCATCGCAAGAATCGGCTTAATGCCGCGTAAACAAGGCTCAACGCCACACATGTTTCGCACGCTCATCGAATTCTATGAAAGAGCAAAGAAAGCAACGGCTCAAAAAGATCCTAAACTTGCAGTCATGACCGTCGAGGAAATGGCAATATTTGCAAAAATCACAAGACAGACGATGTATGAATATCTGCAGCGCTGGCTCGAACTCACACTTATACAAAAAGTGAGCTATATCGATTCAAATAACAAAGTCATAATCGGATATAAGCTAAATGGCAGTTCTATTGAAGAAGCCTTCGAGAAAGCTAAGAAAAAAATCGTCGACAATCTTGATGAAACTCAGAAACTCATAGGCGATCTGCAAAAAATGCTGAAAAACGAAAAAATTTCTGCTTCGATGAAGAAGCAAGAAGAACCCTCAGAATCGCTGTAGACGCGCAGGTGCGCCAAACAAGTATTCTCGAGGCATACATACCGTAACTTCCTTTTGAGCATATTCTGGGCGCAAAAGCGACTGAATTGGGATAGCGTCATTCAAATTGATTTGGCGTGAACCCACAAGCATTCGGACGTAACTCTTCGTGTATGCTGTTCGGTCTCCTAATGCCACATATTTGATACGCAGCGGCTTATCTGATCTGAATCCAAAGTCAACTTCACCGATTCGCTGATTAAAGACACTCTTCTTGATAACAAACGGCGCCTCGATTGCAAGCTTGAAACCTTCGTAGTCTGCAACAGTGTCACCCTGTTCACTAGTGCCGATTTGTACATCAACATAGCCGAACTTGTTCTGACCTGAAAGAATATCAAAACTTTGAGCTGCAACGATAGTGAAATCACGGCCAGGATCCATACTCGAAAGCATACTGTCTCGAGAGCCCGCATAGCTTCGTTTGTCGCCAACTGTCAAATCAAATTTACCGCCGTTTGTCGCACGGATTTGGCTAGAGAGATTATGCAACAACGTAGAAATATCGAACGTCTTCGTACTAACATACGCAACATGAGCATCCACTCGATCACGAGTAGCGCTGACTGGTCTTCGTACTACCGGAACTTCTTGGCGTGCAACGCGTGAGGAAATGTCATCTAAAGCAATTACTGGCGGACCGAACTTTCTGTCCATGCTCTTTTTGGTTTCTGTCATAGGAAAAGTAAGAAAATCAAAACAGTTAATAAATTTTACTACTGGCTGAAGACAAAACAATGCCCAAAAATACGCTTTTTGCTTAGATACTTTAATCAAATTGAATTTCAAGCGATTTTTTGCAACAATTCGTACCATCCCGTCGAGCAGTATCATAAAATCAACCAAAAAAATCAAAACTTTTTGGTAAAAGAAAGGGTTACTGACAAATTCGATATTATCCCGAATTGGAGTTTTTGGACCAAAACGTCGAATTCCGCCATAATCCCGACTCAGACCCAGTTTTCCTAAACATTGTTGCCAATTCTGACATA
>DATGWN010000018.1:0-7471 GCA_035299465.1 Acidobacteriota bacterium
TGATCCTGTAAAACACTTAAGGGAGCTTTCAGGCGGAACCGGTTTTGATGATGTATTTGTCTTTGCTCCTGTGAAAATCGTGCGCGGTGCAAAGGCCGTCCTAAAAACAATCGAAACCGATCCTTCTGAAAAACCCGTTGCCGTGCAGCTTTTTGGATCAAGCGAAGACGACGTCGTCAAAGCGGCGCAGCAAATCCAAGATCGGTTTGACGTCATCGACATCAATTGCGGCTGTCCAGCGTGGAAAGTCATCAAGACCGGCGCAGGAAGCGAATTGCTCAAGCAACCAGAACGCATCGGTTCCTTCGTGAAGAAACTCGTCACCAACGTCAACCGCCCAATCACAGTCAAGATCCGCATCGGCATCGACGATAACACCATCAACGCCGTCCAAGTCGCAAAGATTGTCGAGCAAGCCGGTGCAGCAGCAATCGCAATCCACGGAAGAACACAAGCGCAAGGATACTCCGGCAAAGCCAACTGGGACATCATTCGCCAAGTCAAAGAAAGCGTCAAGATTCCAGTCATCGGAAACGGCGACGTCTTTACGCCAGAGGATTTCAAGAAGCGCCTGGACGAATCCAAAGTCGATGCAATCATGATAGCGCGTGGCGCGATGGGAAACCCTGCAATCTTCAAGCAGATAAACGAATACTTGGCGACGGGAAAATACAACTACTATCATCCAATAGAACAATTCTTCGAATATCTAGAACTCGCAAAGAAATATGACATCTCATTTTCTACAATCAAAACGCAAGCCATGAGTTTCACCAAAGGATTGCGTGGTGGCGCAAAGATGCGCGGTCAATTGATGGATGCAAAAACCATGCAAGAAATAGAAACGGTGCTCAAAGCAGTATCGTTAACAGAATAATCTGCGCAACACAAAACCAATTTTCGTGAAATTCAAATCGGTAAAACGATCGGAAGAAATCTTTGAGTGGAACGCCTTTGATGAATCCGACTTCCACTTTGTCATAAGCGAACGGCGAATACGGATGCACTGTGTGTACCGTGCAGTAATCAAGCAAAATGTGCAACGTATACGGCAATAACACGAGTATGAATACGCCTGGTGAAAAGAAATCCCAAATCAATGCAACGACAAATAACAGAGCGATACTGATTGGCTCTTGTGACCAAGTCCGAAGCATTCCTTGTCGTTCTCCCTTCGCATATTTGATGACGATATCTAAGTCGGGCAATATGCTAAACACGATACCAAAAATAAGAATCTGCGACAAAGGCGCATGTGTGAAAAGTAAAAGTGAATTGACGCCCAATAATACGTGATTGAGCCAGTGCATCTTACCACACCACGGCAAACAACGCGATGTTCACGACGTGGGATGCCACACAGACAAGACACAAATTCTTTGATTTGTACAAACGATATGAGAGATAGAGTGTGCCGATCAAGCCTATGGACGCAAGAATAATCGAAAGTGTCCGAAGCTCAAACACGGCAAAAATAATCAACGCGATGTACATTAACATGCCATATATTGCGTTTGAGATACCAAAATGCCGTGACCATGCACTCTCGAAAGCACGAATGCAAGACATATTTCTGCTAAATTCGCAGAATGGTTTGAAGTGTGAAAATCGTAGAATCATCTTTTGGGTTCTGTGGGCGTAGAGCGCAAGTCCCAGACCCAGTATTGAAATCAATATCTGTGCAATCATCAAAACCAGTCGAGATTTAGTATTTATAAGTTCAACGGACGACATAAACTCATCAAATACTTTATAAGTCGTAGATTTGCCAATCCAAGTCATGAAACTCATCTCATGGAACGTCAACGGTATCCGCTCAGCGCTCGGTAAAGGATTCGTCAAATACGTCGAGGAAGAAAAACCCGACATCATCTGTTTGCAAGAAACCAAAATCGATCAATCAAAAGCCGGCTTATTGCTTGATGGCTATCCATATATGTATTGGAACTTCGCTGAGAAAAAAGGATATTCAGGCACCGCAATTTTCTCAAAGATTAAACCACATTCTATCTTGTATGGCATCGACAAAGAGCACCATGACAAAGAAGGCCGCGTCATAACAGCCGAATACGATAATTTCTTTTTAGTCACAGTCTACACGCCAAATTCCAAACGCGAATTGCTCCGACTCGATTACAGAAAACAATGGGACATCGATTTTCTTGCGTTCGTTCGAGGACTGGAGAAAAAGAAGCCAGTCATATTCTGTGGCGATCTCAATTGTGCCCACACCGAAAAAGACATCAAAAACGCAAAAGCCAATTACAATAAAACCGCCGGCTATACGCAAACCGAAATCGACGGCTTTGACAACATGATCAACGCCGGCTTCATCGACACGTACCGCTCGCTATATCCTGACAAAATCGAATATTCCTGGTGGTCAGTCATCACAAACGCACGCTCAAAAAACATCGGCTGGCGAATCGACTATTTCCTCGTCTCAAAATCATTGAAAGACAAAGTACAGGACGCATTTATCCGAACGCAAGTATTGGGTTCCGACCACTGTCCTGTCGGCCTTATTCTCAAAGAGTAAGAAATTGTTTGATGATCTGAAAGTCTTCTATCATCGTTGCGCGAAGCGGCGGATTATATAGACACGCCGCTGGATGGTATAACGGAATCACCGTGCAATCATCCGTGCCAATGCGAATTTTGTGTATTTTTCCGTGAAGCTCACTTACGCCAGCGATTTTCTTCATACCCTCAACGCTAAAACCAGACAATACGAATTTGGTCGAGAAATTGCCTAGTGTCACAATGACTTTTGGCTGGATGATGTGAATTTGTTCGACCAAGTATGGCGTATGCAATTTCATCTCATCCGCTCGCGGTGCTCGATTATTCGGCGGTCTATATTTGAGAATATTGGCGACATAACACTGTTCCAGTGTCATCCCGATAGACTGCAATAATTTGTCAAGTTGCTTTCCGGCTGAGCCGACGAACGGAATCCCTTGCAACGCTTCCTTCTCGCCCGGCGCTTCACCTATAAAGAGTATCTGCGAATGCGCATTCCCCTTGCCATATACTAATTGAGAAAACTGCGGGTCTAAGATCAACGATTTATCTTCGGAACAATGTTCCTTCGCCTTTTCTAACTGCGCAGCCTTAGTCATATACATACATATCACTGCGGTCCCGGTTTAAAATTTTCCCCCAATTTTCAATCATCACCTTTATAAATGGCCGATTTTCCCGTTACATATCTAGACAAATGATTGACAGCAACCACAGAAAAAAACTCACGAAGATAGTCTGCACAGTATCCGATATGCGATGCGACCCAGTCTTCATCAAAGACTTGTTCGAATCCGGCATGGATGTCGTCAGACTCAACACAGCGCACCAGACTCCTGAAGGGACTCTTGTCACTATCAAAAACGTTCGACAAGTATCAGAACGCATCCCATTGATGCTGGACACCAAAGGACCAGAAGTCAGAACACGACCATCTGCTGAACCGCACACCGTCAAAATCGGTGACATCATCACTATCCGCGGCGACGAAAAAGACAGCGTAGGCGCAAACATCAACGTCAACTACAACAATTTCGCAAAAGACATTCCAGTCGGCGCGCGAGTCCTCATCGAGGAAGGTAAAATCGTCCTGCTCGTCAAAGAGAAGAAAGATGATTCACTTATCTGCGTCAGCGAGACAAACGGCGCAATCAAGGCTAAAAAGCAAGTCAACGTTCCAGGTGTCAAACTCAATCAACCGACATTATCCAAAAAGGATATGGAATACATTGAATTTGCGTGCCAACACGATCTTGACTTCATCGCACACTCATTCGTGAGAAATAAGCAAGACGTCTTGACGTTGCAAGCCGAACTTGACAAGCGCAATTCCAAAATTAAAATAATCGCAAAGATCGAAAACCAAGAAGGCATCGACAACATAGATGAAATCCTCGATCACGTCTACGGTGTTATGGTTGCTCGTGGAGACCTCGGTGTCGAAGTCCCAGCTGCACAAGTTCCGATGGTGCAAAAGATGCTCATCAAAAAGTGCATCAAGCGAGCAAAACCAGTCATCGTTGCAACGCACATGCTTGAAAGTATGATCAAAAACGCATCGCCAACGCGCGCAGAAGTAAGCGACGTCGCAAACGCAATTCTCGACGGTACAAGCGCACTTATGCTCAGCGGTGAAACTGCGTACGGCGACTTCCCGCTCGAAGCAGTCCGAACGATGGCATCCATCTCAAAAGAACTCGAATACAAGAAATCCGATTTGAAGTTCGGTGATTTGGAATACATCTCTGATGATCAAACGACAATCATGGCAAAATCGGCCATTGCCGCAGCAGTCTCACTAAATGCAGCAGGCATCGTTGTTCCAACACTCACTGGCAACGCCGCACGAATTCTTTCGTCATTCCGATCCAAAAAGCGCATCTTTGCAAAATGTTACGACAAGCGCGTCATGCGTGAACTTGCACTCAGCTATGGTGTGAGCGTCAGCTTCTTTGAAAACGGTCATAAGACGATGGATCACCTCGTCGCAGACGGTTTGAGTCAGCTTATCGAAGCGCAAAAACTTGTGCCAGAAGATCTCGTTGTGATTTTCGGAAGAACACCAGGACATCAGCCAACGCATGCGAATTTCCTTGAAGTCTCAACAGTCAAGGAATGCCTGCTTCGCGGCAAGAAATAATTTTTTTCTTTCCTGCACTGGACAGTGCGGATACTTACTTTTATTAATAGTAAATCAACATCAATCTTATGGCCTATTACTCGCACACGCAGCTTGAAACATTCTTGCAGTGCAAACTCAAGTACAAGTTCAAGTATATCGACCGAATCATAGTTGATGTCCCGCGAACTATCGAGTTATACATGGGTGATTTAGTCCACCAGACGTTGCGCATGTTGTATGAAAGCGTCAACAAAGGCATCATCCCGCCAAAGCAATACGTCATCGATTATTTTGTCGCACAATGGGCGCAGCAATGGTCAAAAGACATTGTCACGGTAAAAAGCAAGACCGCCGAAGAATACCAAAAAATGGGCGAAGCGTTCTTGCTCGACTTTTATCTTCTGTATTTTCCATTCGACCAATTTGAGATAGTCGGTCTTGAGACAAGCGACAGACACATCCTCATTGACGGCAACGAATACTCTGTTCGGATCGACAAACTCGCAAAAGACGCCCAAGGCATCTATTACGTCTGCGATTATAAGACGAACAACAAACTCAAAACGGAAGACGATCTCAAAGCCGATAGACAGTTGGCGATGTACGCATTATGGGTCAAGCAAAAATACGCCGACTGCAAGGACGTCAAACTCGTCTGGTATTTCCTCGCCCACAAAAAGAAATTCGAAATAACGCATGATGCACAATCATTAAGTAAAATCGAGCAGGAAACCGTCGACATAATTCGAAGAATCGCCGCAACGACCGACTACGCACCCGCAGTTACACCATTATGCGGCTGGTGCCCGTACAAGAACATTTGCCCTGCGCATAATACTGCGTTGCCACTTCGACAAATCACTACGGTCATCAAAGACACCGTACCGATTCAAGTCGCCAACGTAAAAACTACGCAGACGACGTTACAGTTCTAAAAGTTTAAATAAAAGTCTTAGTATACACTCCTCACATGGATGCATACTTTGATCTGATTGCAAAACCATTTGAGAATTTCATCGCGGCAAGGACTCCCACGCTAGACGACAAAATCCACATCGAGCATGCCATCAAAAAGTTATCCGACTCACCCGTTACCGCCAACGAATCCGAATTCCAAACATTTCTGGCTGCAGCAATGCTTCACGGATTATGGGCCGAACGTGGAATCACAGACCAGGATATGCACGTCTACTTGTGTGATCAACTCAAAGAATTTGCCAGATCCACGCGCGGCAAGAAAAACGCATTCTATTATTACCAAATGGACCAACAACTGGATGACTCCGCAATGGCAAACACGGTAGGTCACGCAAGAATGTGGAGACGCAAAGGAGATTCGTGCCTGTTACATTGCGGCCTTTTTCGCGAGTATCTGCAGCAAAATCGTCGAGGAAGACCGTCTCTCTCCCAAGCCCGCAGCTCAGCAAATACTGCATATTGCGTTGCTGTCGACATATTCTTGCAAAACCGTGGTTTTGACGAAGCCGCAGAAATGTGCGTGAAAGTACATCTCAATTACGCCGCGCTAGAAGACACGCTGTATGATTTTGCCAAGCGATATGCCTTCCGAGACGAATGGCGCGGACGCGATTATGACGAATGCGGCATCACCCCCCGTGAAAAAGACCTCTATGAAGAAACCCCCCAGGGAACGGTCAAAAGAAAGCTAATTTGAGTCACATTTAAATAAAAACAACGCAGTTTTCTGTATATTCAATTAAAAAGAGGGCTGGATGGTACAGATACTTGGAGCAACGCAGTGGATCCGGGACAAAACCGGTATCAATCTCACGGTGTTTCGCGTTATCATGCTCATTTTGCTTCCCATCTTCCCAAAGATGGTCTTGTCTTTCTATCTTATACTAGGATTATATGTCCAAGTCTCGCAGCCAGCGAAGTGTAGAAACTGCGGAATCCCTCTCATCTCTCACGAAACGACGTGCAGCCATTGTGGTATGCCACGAACCGTCGCCATCGATATGCGATTCATCGGCATCTTCATCGTCATTTTGGGAATTACAATTGCGTTATCGTTCTTCCCTGCCATTGGTCTAGGAAAATATATCCAAATCAAGATTCCGCGATACGCTGGCTCTGTGGATGATTTCTCGCAGCCAACGCCGTTGCCACCGCAGACACCTACAACAAATCAGCAAAATCAACAAAGTAACGCGCAGCCAAATGTGCCAGTCACGCCAACACCAGAAGTTCCAGTCCCACAAACGCCGCCCCAGCAAGAAGCTGCGCCAGAAATCGTCATCGACGATTCCACCAAAGTATTCTTCGATCCAAGTGGATTAAATACGCAATACTCTGACTCATTTGAACTCGGACTTCGCTGGGGTAAATTCGGACTTGGTGAACGAAACCGAACACAAGATATCGTTAACCAAGGCGAGTACGCCGTGAAAATAAACGGTACTGAAACTGGCGTCGTATTTGACATCGGTCAATTGCTTTCAAACACAATCTTCGTTTGTCACATGTATGATGGCGGTAATATGACTGAACAGTCGTATTGCGGCGTCTCCGTCAATCAAACACTCGCATTGAATCGCACAATTCTGCTTGGCGTCGCACAAAAAGGCTCGCAATATTATTCATACTTTGATCCGTTTGGCTCGCTTTGGGTCACAACAAAAGTTCCCCGAAAAGAAGGATGGAATAAACTCACCATCGAAACCAACGGCATACTCAATTACCTGTACATCAACGACGAACTCGTCGGAGAAATCGACACGTATACACACTGGCGATATCCGTTTATGATTAATTACGGCGCAGGCGTCGCTTATTTTGACGACGTCGGTGTATACCAGCGCCAGA
>DATGWN010000019.1:0-9479 GCA_035299465.1 Acidobacteriota bacterium
CTAGAAAAATATTCTTCCGCGGCAAAAGAAGTCGGCATCAGTAATCTCATCAACGAAGTCGAGCTGGTTCCGTTTAGAAACCAAGTCAAGCGCAGACTCAAAATTCTCCAACACGAAGACCGCTCAAAATACATCGTCGTCATGACAGGTCACCAAGGAGAAAAACAGGCAGTCCTTGCAAACATGCTCAACGGCGAACTGCCAAACGTGTTCAATCGCGGCGACGTATTTATTTTCTCGTGTAACGTCATTCCGACAGCAGCTATCGAAGAAGCAAGAATGGCCGTCGAAGAGAAACTCGAACTCAAAGGCGTCAGACTGTTCAAAGACGTCCACGTATCCGGCCACGCTTCCAAAGAAGATCTCAGAGATCTCATCAAAGCGACAAAACCCGAGCACGTCATACCCTCTCACGGAACTCTTGGCATGATGAAAGCCTACGCCGAAATCGCCCAAGCAGAAGGTTACATCAAAGACAAGACGCTTCACTTTTTGGACGTAGGTAACGAAGTCCAGATTCCAAAATAATGCCGATTGCAACAATCTATTGCGGAACAGATCAGCAAGTAAAATCCTTATCCCCTCTCTCTGAATTACAGAATGTGCTAGCAACAAAGCTCAGTTGCTCAGAACGTAATCTGCTACCTAAAGAAGTCAGCATTCGAGTACTAAAAGCGCAGGCATCCGAGCAAATATGCGACATTGATACTTATTTTCGCGCATGAGTATGAAGAACGAATCCAAAATCAAGACTTTATTTGCAACGAGATAAAGAAATTTGTGGAAAGCAAAGTCAAAAATTCTTCGGTCAGCGTTTGGCTTTCCCTCAGTCAGCTCGGCCATAGTTTCTAGATATAAACTCGGTGTTTCTACCACAAAGTATATAAAAGGACTTTCCTGCCCAAAATCAAGGGGAAACAGGGGGATAGTTCGTCCATGAAATTAACACTTAGTGAGCCAAAATTCTTCAGAGACAGTATCACAATCATCTCAGATTTAGTAACGGAAGCACGATTCAGCATTTCCAAAAATGGCATCATGCTTGTCGCAATGGACCCTGCAAACGTCGCAATGGTCATCTTCAAACTATTGCCTTCAATGTTCGTCGAATACAAGCTCGACCAGCCAATCGACATCGCACTCAATCTCAACAATCTAAAGCAAATCCTCAAGCGAATCGGATCCAACGAAATGGTAACGCTTGAAATGCAAGATAATTCAAAGCTCAAGATTACAATCTCCGGCGCATCAGTCAGACGATTCTTGATTCCAATCATTGCACTTGACGAAAAAGAACAGAAGACGCCAAATCTCACGTTCCCAATCACCGTCACGATGCCAGTCCAAAAACTTTCAGAAGCAGTAGAAGACGCATCAATTGTTGCAGACTCGCTTTTGATGTTCTCAGACTCCAAGAAGTTTGTCATCAACGCAGTAGGTGACCTCAATAATGCAGAAATCGAAATCAGCGGCGAAGATAAGGAAGTCGAAATCATCAGCGAAACTGCAGACAACATTAAATCACGATACTCCATTGAATACTTGAAGAAGATGGTTGGCGGCGCACGCGTTTCCGACAAAGTCAAGATCCAGTTCAACAAAGACTATCCTCTCAAGCTGGAATACGTAGCGACTGACAAAGTACAATTGTCATTCATTCTCGCACCGCGCGTAGAACACGATTAAATGGACCAGACGTTAGAAGCGTTAGCGCTTAACGCCAGTCTTTCTTTAATTCCAATTGTTATCGGTTTGCAGTATTATATCCGTCAAAAAGAGAAGTTCGCTGCACAAACGCAAACGCTCTACCAATGGTCGCATGAACGACTCAAACGCGAGATTGTCATGCATGATTGCGCAAAAGACATCTATACGCCCGAATACAAACAATGTGTGCTCAACGACGTGAATAGCACGCTAAAAGTCGCTCCAGCGTTTGCAATACCAAAAGTCCATCGAGAATATCTGCGAAAATCTTTCGTGGCTGAATATCAAGCAACGGCGCGCCATTTACTCCGAAGTCTTAAAGGCAGACCAACATCCATTTAAACTTTCTACAGCATCTTCTGAGCATGGAACCAAAGCAAATTGCAATTAATTTCTTGCAAGAAATCGTCAAAGGAAATTTCGATTACGCCTACGATACCTACGTTGACATGAAGGGAACTCACCATAATGTGTACACAAAAAGCGGATTTGCTCAATTAAAACAAGGCATGCAGGAGAACGACGCAAAATTTCCAAATAAAATATTTGAGATAAAGAAAGTGTTTGCAGACGCAAATATGGTAGCAACTCATTCACACGTCAAAATGGGTGAACAAGACATCAGCGTCGTTCATATGTTTCGTATAAAAAACGAAAAGATTGTGGAGATGTGGGATTGCGGACAAGCGCTGCCAAAAGACGCCATCAACAAAGACGGAGCGTTCTAATGAAATCGTATTGCTCTTTCGCACGCTCTCAGCCAGTCGGAAATCATCATCGAGATCATCATGATAGCGAGCACGGCATCGAACCAGAAAATGACGACGATCTCTTTCGTCGCCTCATGCTTGAGATTAGCCAAGCAGGACTTTCTTTTGACATCGCACTCAAGCGAAAACACACCATATACAAAGCCTTTCCGACGATAAATAAAGTCGCAAAATTTACAAAAGCTGACGTTGATCGACTAATGCAAGATCCAGGAATAATCAGAAACAAACTCAAAATTGAAGCGGCAATCAGCAACGCAAAAAAGATTCAAGAACTCCAAAAAGAATACGGTTCGTTCAAAGCATGGCTCGACAAAAATCATCCCAAATCAAGAGACGAATGGACAACGCTCTTCAAAAAAACATTCCGTTTCACGGGTGGCGAAATTATCAACGAGTTGATGATGAGTTGCGGTTACCTTCCCGGTGCGCATGACAAGGACTGCCATATGTGGAGAAAAAAATGATCTTTATCGCCGAGGTAAAAACCAATTCGCCGTTCGGCTACAAATCAAAAAATTCTTGGCAGAATCTATTTGACATCGCAAAAACATATGGTGACTGGATTTCAATTCATACTGATCCGCGATGGGGAGGCTCGTTCGATCTGATATCGCGTGCAAGACAGCAAACTCGAAAACCGATTCTCGCCAAAGGCATTCATGCATCAGACTTAGATATCGACAAAGCTTTGGAACTAGGAGCGAACTACGTCTTGGTAGTTGGACGTACCGTCCCAGAATCAATAGCGCCGTTTTGCCTGCATGAACCAAATACACTTGACAGTCTAATTCGCACACCGCACGATTACAAAGCCGTCTGGAACATTAGAGATCTGAATACCGGCGCAGACAAACCCTGGACATACGACCTCGCGCGACAAAAATTCGCTGGATGGCTCTGCCAGGCAAGCAGGATTCGCTCGCCCGCAGACGTGCACCCGCTTGCTGATGCAATTCTCGTGGGCGAGAACCTGCAAGCCTACATTCAGTCAGTAACCGGCGCTGCAAAACGACCATAAGCATTATAAACTATAAGATGAGCCCCAGATTCATGGGCGTAATGAGTCATTGGAGAGGAAAAATGCCGTGGGCATTCATACTTACACTCATCATCATCTTCAAAGTATTCGAAGAGATATTCCGCGCATTCCTCGTTCCGGTTGAGTTCACATTATCAGTATATTTCTTCTCACATCTGATCTTCGCGTTCATTTTCCTTATCGCACTCGCTGGTGTTTTATGGAAAAAAGTCTGGGGCGTTAGTATTGCAATCTACATTGCTGTGCTAGACATTATTTCTTCATCGTATCTAGGCGGAAAAGCAGCAACAATCTCCGTCGTAGTAAGTCTATTGATTGTATTGATTTCCCTAAAATCATACAAGGAATTAGACAAATAGATTAGACTAGTCGATTAGGCAAGTCGGTTAAAGAAAAATTCTATTTCTATAAGGTGCAAAAACCGCAAAACGTAAGAGTTTGCTCAGAATTCATAGATAAACATATAATCTTGCTATTCAAGAAAACACTTTATGAAAGAAATCTGGGACCGGTTTATGCAGGCGTCTTCTATTAATATATACACACATAATGGCCCGGATGGCGACAGCTTAGGATCCTGCGTGGGTCTCAAGCGCATGATTCTTGCATATCATCCAAATGCAACCGTTCGCGTCGTTTGTTTGGACGCGTTTGCCGGAAAACTAGCGACGTGCGACGCAGCAAAAGAAGTCGAAAAAGACGACAGTGCGGCCGACCTCTATGTTTATCCGGATACTCCGCGAAAATCCATGGTAGGCGCTCTACGCACACCATCCATTTGTATTGATCATCATAAAGAGCGAGTACCTTTTGCTGACGTGGAATTTGTCAAAGTGTGGCCAAGCTGTGCCGGATTATTATACAATGAACTAAAGGACTTAGGCCTTGCAATACCGCCGCAAGTTGCGACAGCGTTTCTGATCGGAGCGATTACGGACACGAATTTTGGTATGTACGGACCTCAAGAAGAACGTACAAAAGCGATCAATGACATCCTTCAGCTCGACTTGACATCGCAACAATATACGCGACAATATGTCAGTTCATTTTGTGGCTTATCTTTCGAGCAGGAAGAATGGCTTGCAAAATTATATTCGCATGTTCATACAAAGAACGGTATTCTGTGGATACTAGTTCCTAAATCCTCGACAAAGAATAGATCACTCTCAGATATCCGTATGTGTATGCAAGAAATTACAAACCGCATCAGTGCAGAATTCTACATATGGGGCTATGAATATAATGGCAAAATGCGTTTCTCTGTCCGAAGCGACACAGTAGACGTCAGCGTCTTTGCAAAACGATTTGATGGCGGAGGTCATGCTGGCGCAGCATCATTTGAAATCGACCACGAGTATGATCCAAAGAAAGTAATCAGTGACTTTGAAGAATATATCCGACTCATGCGCTCGGTAAAACAAGAATAAACGATTTGGCATTAATATTACAACATTAATATTACAACAGTATATGTTTTCTAGAATATCTTTCAAATAACAATTCATATAAATCCAGACCTAACTTCCAAACAAGTAGGTGTTGGGTAGATGAATACAGATAAGAAAATTCGAAACGTCGTCATAATCGGCGCAGGCATTAGTGGTTTGACAGCAGCGATTTACAATGCGCGAGCAAACCTTTCTCCATTAGTCATTTGCGGTCCAGAAGATGGCGGACAACTCACACTGACGACTGAAGTTGAAAATTTCCCCGGTTTTGAGCACGGTATCCAAGGTCCTGAGCTTGTGGCAACATGCAAGAAGCAAGCACAGAGATTTGGCGCAGAATTCATGACCGATTACGTTCAGTCCGTCGCAAAAAACAGCGATGGCACTTTCACAATAAAACTTTCTTCCAGCGAGATAACCGCAAAAGCAATCATTCTTTCAACAGGCGCATCGGCGCGATGGCTTGGCATTCCGAGTGAAAAACAATACAAGGGTCGTGGCGTAAGTACGTGCGCAACATGCGACGGATTCTTCTACAAGAACAAAGAAATCCTCGTCGTAGGTGGCGGCGATTCTGCCATGGAAGAAGCCACATTCCTTACAAAATTCGCAAGCAAGGTAACGCTCGTCGTAAGATCCGATAAGCTTCGCGCAAGTAAGATCATGCAGGACAAATTTTTTGCAAACAAAAAATGCACAATTGTCTGGAATAAGCAAATCTCCGAAGTAATCGGCGACGGCAAGAAAGTCACAGGGGCAAAACTCAAAGATTCAGTCACAGGAGCGATTACCGACATAACATGTGATGGTATTTTCTTGGCAATCGGCCACGTTCCAAACACGTCGATGATTCAATCTCTTGTTGACGTTGACGCAAGTGGTTACGTCGTCACTGATCGTTTCACACAAACAAAAACCAAAGGACTATTTGCGTGTGGCGATGTTCAAGATCCAGTGTATAGACAAGCGATCACAGCGGCAGGCAGTGGCTGCGCAGCGGCAATCCAAGCCGAAAGATATCTGTCTCATTAGATACTAGATATACTAAACTCTTAGATCCTGGTCTTTGATACTAGATTCTTAGTATTTTCCACTTTTTCCACTTATTCCAACAAAAACCTAGAACATATCCAAAGTCGCCCAAATATGACAATTCTGTAGAATTCAGACATTTTGCCCACGTGTGCGTAGCACCTCTGGTGGCGAAGAATTCTCACAACATTTATAAAGCAACTTCTGTGAAAACAGCTATAGCGCATTTCAACAAAAAGAGGGACTATATGAGCGCAATTGCATTCTTTGACTGTAGCGGATCTGACAAAGCTTTTTTCCAAAAAGAACTTCGATGGAAAACGAAGACAACGTTCTTTACTGATTCTGTGAATGAACAACATTTACAAAAAATCGCTGACGCAGAAGTAGTTTCAAGCTTCTACAAATCCAAGTGGACTTCACAATTGCTTGGCCGCTTGCCAAATCTCAAACTCATCTTACTTCGATGTACTGGTTTTGATAACGTCGACATGGAATACTGTAATGCAAGAGGCATTGCAGTCTGTAACGTTCCAGTTTACGGAGATAACACAGTTGCCGAACACACATTCGCGCTCTTACTTGCACTCGCTAAGCATCTCCCAACGACAATATCGCGCACTCGCGCAGGAAGTCACCTTGCTGAAGAACCAATCGGCTTCGATTTGAAAGGTAAAGTCATCGGCGTCATTGGCGGCGGAAAAATCGGGATGAACGTAGTAAAGATTGCACACGGCTTTGGTATGTATCCATTAGTCTATGATATGGCTCACCAAGATTTCCTCACACAGATTCTTGATTTCCAATATGCATCTGTCGACGATATTCTCAAAAAAGCCGACATCATCTCACTACACCTCCCGCACGTGCCTAATACCCATCACATACTTAACAAGCGCGCATTTAAGTTGATGAAGAAAGGCGTCATCCTGATTAACACGGCCCGAGGAGAATTGATTGACACAAGTGAATTGCTCTCAAACGTCGTGCACGGAAAAATCGCCGCAGCAGGACTTGACGTAATCGAAGAAGAAGATGTATTTGTCCACCCATCGCTTGCAATCACGCCACAATCCGCTGAACTACTTGCATTCAATCGCCAACTAATTTCTCATCCGAATGTAATCTATACTGCGCACAACGCATATAGAACACAAGAAGCGATGGAACGAATACTTCGCGTGTCATTGGAAAATCTCATGGCATACAAGAACAAGCAACCGCAAAACGTTGTGAACCAAAAGAAGGTCACTCCAAGTAGCCCACGATAAGGTCCACCATGAAGAAGAATCAAGTGCAAGTGCCGGCAGATGTGCCACGTTCAAAGCGCTCAACATATGTCAAGAACTTTGAGTTGATCACACAAGGCAGCAACCGCTTGATGCTTTTTGCAGGCGATCAACGCGTCGAACACCTCAATGACGACTTCTTTGGCGACGGGATAACGATTGACGACGCAACACCTCAACATCTGTTTAACATTGCAAGTCAGGCACACATCGGAGTCTTTGCGGCACAATTAGGTATGGTTGCAAAGTATGGTCCAGAGTATCCTCGCATTCCGTACCTCATCAAACTAAATTCCAAATCAAACATAGTGAAGACGAATCAAATTGATCCGTACAGCTATTCTTGGTATGACGTTGAACAAGTTGTCGAGTTTGCAAAGAATTCAGGCCTTAAAATTCCTGCAGTCGGTTATACAATTTATCTTGGAAGCGAATACGAATCCCAGATGCTTCGAGAAGCAGCACAAATCGTCTACAAAGCCCACCAACATGGACTTGTTACAGTCATTTGGATATATCCGAGAGGCAAAGCCGTACTCAACGAAAAAGATCCACATCTTATCGCGGGTGCGTGCGACGTTGCATGTGCACTCGGTTCTGATTTCGTCAAAGTGAACTATCCAGTCTCGTTGACTTCAGACACGGCAACTGCGTTTAAAGAAGCAGTCGCTGCGGCAGGAAAGACAAAAGTAATTTGCGCAGGAGGCTCGTCCACTGACGTTAAGACATTCCTCGAACAATTATTCACACAAATCCATACGAGTGGCGCAGCAGGAAACGCGACGGGAAGAAACATCCACCAAAAACCGCTCGATGAAGCAATCCGTTTCTGTAACGCAATCAGTGCAATAACAATCGACGACCGATCAGTCGACGACGCGTATGCAATTTTTTTGAAGAAAAAATGACGCTTTACTTACTACGCCATGCACAAAGTACTGCAAACGCGAAGAAAGCGATTGCAGGATTGCACGACGTATCACTGACAAAAAAAGGGATCATGCAAGCATTAAACGCAGGAAAAGTTTGGAAGAAAAAACTTGACGTAGTGTATGTATCTCCCTTAAAACGCGCACGGCAGACCGCAAAGTACTTCTTACACGCCGCAAAGCAAAATCCAATCGTCGTCGTGGATAAACGACTTCGAGAAAAAGCATATGGTCTGATGGAAGGCAAGACTAAATCTTATTTGTTGAAAAAATATGGTGACGAAAAAATACGAGAATGGCGACGAGGCTATAAAATCCGCCCGCCATCCACAAAGAATCTACCGTCTGAATCCATTTACGACGTTGACAAAAGAATAAAAAAGTTCTACGGTGAGAACCTGAAAGGCAAAAAACAAAACATCCTTGTCGTCAGTCACGCAAATCCGCTGCGATCATTGTACGGCATCATCAAAAAGAAGAAATTCTTATCAATTAAACATCTTGATTTTGAATGCGCAAAAGTAATCGATGTAAAACGAACCACATTGAAAGAGAGAGTGGCGGCAAATGATTAAACTCGTGCTCATGCGTCACGGCTGGAGTCAGTGGAATGAAGAAAATCGTTTTACCGGATGGGCTGATGTACCGCTCCACCCAAAAGGCATCGTCGAAGCTTCGCAAGCCTCTCTTATTCTCAAAGAAAACAAGATTGAATTTGACATTGTCTTTTGCGCACCGCTCCAACGCGCAAAACACACAACCGAATTAGCGCTTGCCTATCACAAACCAGTTCCAATTTTCCACGTCTGGGACATCAATGAGCGTCACTACGGCGGACTTCAGGGTCTAGACAAAGCAGAGACCGCACGAAAATTCAGCGTAGAGCAAGTCCAAATTTGGCGACGAAGCTACGCGATCCAGCCACCAAAGATGACGCAAGAGCAATGGCGAGAACAAAGAAACGAGCCAATCTTTTTCCACATCCCGGACGATAAATTACCGTGGACTGAAAGTCTCAAAGACACCCTCGCACGGGTGCTTCCATGGTTTGAAACGGAATGCGTACCGCACATAAAGCAAAAGAAACGTGTCTTCATCAGCGCTCATGGAAATAGTCTGCGCGCACTAGTCAAGCATTTAGATAATGTGGCAGACGACGAAATCGTAAAACTCACAATACCGACGGCAATCCCGCTCGTGTACGAATTAGACGAGCAAACGCTAAAACCGATTCGACGATATTATCTTGGCGATGAAAAAGT
>DATGWN010000020.1:0-1622 GCA_035299465.1 Acidobacteriota bacterium
GATGTATAATTGTGAAAGCGCCACGACGATGAAAATTGGCGCAAAGATGAGTGCGTACGCAAATGCAATCCATGCCGCTGTGTCAAAGACACTGACCGCAAATATCAGTGGTCCTTCTTTTTTGATTTGCTTGAGGGTGTGTCTGAATTTTCTGTTGTAGAGAAGATATGTTGTTGTGCAGATAAGCAAAAATGCGTCTGTGAACCAATTGACTAAGAGTGCGCTGGTTTCTCGCGAACCAAGCCCGAACAGAAAGTTGATTGTGCCCATCAATATCGTTCCGACGATTGCAATCATTACACCTTTTTCCAAGAATTGTCGTGCAGAAATATTTGTTGACCGCAGCGAAACAAGAACGAGTCCAAGCACTAACGCGGTTGCGACAACGGCTTGTTCTGGAGTGATTCTTTCCGATAAGAAGATTGCCGCCAAAATGCCTGCCACGGGAATTTCTAAGATGAACACTGGTTCGATGACTGAGAGTTTTCCTTGTTTGAGCGATTCTATTTCGATGAGCGATGCGGCGAGCAAGACGATTGATGTGATGCTTAGAATCAGTAATCGTTCGTCTGGGTGTTTGAAGATGTCAATGATTTCAGCTTGTACTGGAAAAAATGTGACTACTGTTCCAAACAAGACGAGAAAAAACAACGTTTCCCAATCGCCCATTTTTCGGCTGCACTTTTGCAAAAAGAAATCGCCAAAGCCCCAGCAGATCATCGCAACTGCAGATAGAACGACGCCATACACAACTAGATCTTGCATTTTTTCATTTCTTTAACTGCCTGTTTAAAAAAGGATTTGTCAGAACATGCGGGCGACGAGGTTCGAACTCGCGCATGCACTAAGCAACCACCCCCTCAAGGTGGCCCGTTTGACCACTCCGGCACGCCCGCAAGCAAGCGGACAATGAGGACGTTTATAAAGGTTTGGACATATTAATATATCAGAAGAATTTCCTCTTCTTTCCAATGGATACACTTTATTTAGCACTTTTGGCGCAGGATAGACGCCATTCTTGGCCACTGACGTCGGAACAGAAGTCACAGATTATTGACAATAAACAAGTGATTATGCGTGAGGCTATCCGGGAGAATCCGCTTGCAGACGCTGTGTACTTTAACAAGCCGGTGCGCGTGTTTGGTCTGTCCGTTGCTGATCTGCAAGGTCCTACTTCATTTTTTCGAACGAATGTCTACTTGCAGAAAAACCGACGCAAGAACAATCCATTTGTGATTGGTCGGGAAGAATATCCTCATAATGACGTAGTGGATATGTTTGAAGACTGCGTTCCCAATTCCAAATTACGACATCTTCCTGCATTTCACATGGGACGATTAGATACTGGTCTGTTTTATGCTCTGATGGCTGGCGGTTTTATGGGTATGACGTCTGGCGAATGGGATCCAAAGTGGGCAATCAATACTGCTGCTGTGGTCGAGGTTGCGGCGCTGGGATATCACATGTATTCGACAAATAGAAGCATCCATCACTCTGCACCATGGAATTCATCGCTGTATTTAGATTTGAATTTCAAGCACATGTGCGACGGTAGACTGCATTTGGCCCGAAAAGAGTTCATGCCGCTTAAGGATATCAAGACGAAGGATTATTACTATAAT
>DATGWN010000021.1:0-8560 GCA_035299465.1 Acidobacteriota bacterium
AAGTGTATACATTTTCGTCCACGGCATGCCTCGTCGAGTGGACAATTCGCGAAACACGGTGAAGTCTGCGTAAGATAGCCAGACTTCGTCAGCAACCCATACTGATGTTTCACCCGAAACGCCACCGTATGGAGCAAGATAACCGTCTTTAGTTACACCGACTTTCTCCAAACCGCTTGCGAGTTCATCAATCATTTTCGTGTATTTTTCGTCACCCCACTGTTTTTCGGCTAAAAGTAGTGCTTTGATTGCGCGTAAATCAGCATCGGTTGCAATATTTTCGCCGTCGCCCTGCACAGTCGCATTAGGGGTTAATCGCCACATCATGTAGCCAAAAGTCGGATGTTGCATATATTTGTCGATGAAAGCAAGTTCTCGGTCAAACGCAGTTTTGTCGTTAGCCTGCACGGTCCATAATAAGTAATAGCTAGCAGCCTCACTATTCGTGCCTCGGTCAGTAAGTGCGGTTGGATGTGCGGCATCTTGCATATCTTTGGTGCCATTCTTCGACGTATTTTGTGTATTGTTCTTCGATACACTTTCTTGTGTGCGATCATTGTTCGCGGTAGCATCCTTTGCATCGCTTGAAGTACTGGCAGCAGCCGCTACATACAACTCGACATGTCCGTTTGTACGAACCAAATACTTGTTCATGTACGTTTGCGCGTAAGACAAGCGAGAGGGAATGGACTCTGCTCGGGCGATTGGAAGATCCAGCGTTGAGTCGTCGGAATATATATGCACTTCTTGCGGTAGGTCCCGTTGTATAACTCCTGTTGCGACAGCGGTTAAAAGCGCAGCAGCCATCACTATATAGAAAATGAGTATGCTTACTATAAGCAATACTTTGCCCAACATTTTTGACCTCATTTCATATCCCCCTGTCCGAACGGAATGTGATAGGGGCGAGCATACGGTTGAGCCCTAGCTCGTCGGACAAGCATCGCCGTGCCAAAGTATAATGCCAAAGCCACTACGGATAGACCACTTATCGCAGCTCCAGCCAACACCAATGGCCCGATGCTATAGCGCAAATCAATGCGTAAGTCGCCAGTTTTTTGCGGCGTTATCAGCATGAAGTCAGGACCAATCGATTTGATTGGCACCTTTTGACCATCCATTGACGCAGTGAAACCTGGGTCGTGCGTCATTTTGACGACGATAGCCGTATTCGCTGTAGCATTTGCGACGGTAATCACATAATTATCTGGATTTTCCATAGAAATCTGCGCAACCGTGTTTGAAAGAGATGGTGAAGGCGCTGATTCCAACATATCAACGTAAGCCAAGATATATTTGGACTCTATTGCATCGGTGCTCACAAACTCCTCGCCCACACTGCCGCAGTATTCTTGTTGGAACATGACGCGACATGGTGGCTGAAGCATTTGGACTTCCATTGCACGTGCAGAATCAACAACTTGGACCAGGTCGGGATTCTTGATGTCTATCTTAAAATAGCCATATCGTGGATTGTCCGTTTCAAAATACGGGACGGTGCCATTGAGTCGAGACATCACTATAGTGTCGCGCTCGCCTTCCTCTTTGTTGATGTACAGACGTTCGACGTTAGCGGCTTTAAGATATAGCACAGTCAGATTCGAATTGTGGTAACCTGAGGAAACCGAGAAAATCTCGTCGACATATGGATTCGTAATACCTTGTTCGTAATATCCGTATACTTGATGCTGCAACGTGAAGGAGTTACGTACCGAGAAACTTTGATCTGTGTAAGGCATACTGATTCTGCCTAGAATCGGGTCATTGATGAACTCAGGCCTATCGCTTATCACGTCCGTAGTTTGCCACTTTGCCTGAACTGAATATATGATGATGCCTGACGCAATGACAAATCCAATCAGAAGTGAATAATACACTGCCTGTTGTCGACGAGTGTACGCCAGATTGGAAAGAGCAGCAACAAGTATGGAGGCAGTGATAACGAACTCAGGAATGATGCGGTGATATTGGATCGAGCGCAGCATGTTCATCGGGAAAATGTTATATCGTTCCATGTAGTAAAACAAAACCATCACAAACAAGACAAGCGTCAATCCTGCAATCATTTGATGCGTGTGCAACTTCTTTGGTACGTGTTCGTGTCCGTCTATTATTCTTGTGCGAAGACGCGGGTGCATGGCGGCCGATTTACTCCAATACTGGATGTATGCAAATACGAGTAAGAGCGCAAATGCAATCATGATAATTGGCCCCGGTCCTTTGAGATTGCCTGCATCAAAGAAAAAACTCAGCGGAGAGATGATGTTCGGTGGCACTTGATAGAATGGTAAATAATGGATGCCCATGTGAGCGCCAGAGGAAACTTGCTCGTACGCAAATTGAGGCAAGAATTGGAACGCTCCGATGAAAAGACTAAGAAAGACAATGCCGACGTACTGCCAGATATAATGAGTCGTTTGTGCATGTGTGTCGATATCTTTTCTCATCGCAATCGAGAACAAATACAAACCCATGAACATGCAAAGCGAAAACCAAAGCAGTGGGTGTGAGATATATGATATTCCTAAGACGAGTATCAGCCAAAAGCGGAACGGTCGCAGCGGTTCTTTGAGGAAGAGATACAAACCTAATGGATACAAGAATAAGAATACCACTGTGATCGGTTCCCATCCGTAACTGCGCAGACTGATGAATGTGTTTGAGAGAAGAAAGATTGACGATAATGCAGCGACCCAAATACGGCGTGAGACTTTATAGCACACCAAAAAGGTGAGAAATGTCGCAAGCAAATGTCCGAAAATGACTAATAGCAATGCGGCGCGCGCAGCGTTCACTCCTAATATATTCAAGAGCAGAATGTTCATAAAATAAAATCCCGCTTGGTAATATTTTATCAGCGGCATACCAAGGTACCAATATGGATTCCATTGGAAATGTGGAAAGTTCTCTTGAATGTATTCAGTTTTCCAGATGTGCGCCTCAATGTCCCAGGCTCCGTAGGTGCGAAGGTTTCCTTCATTGGTCTTCCAGTCAGGATTGTCGTATGTTTCAGAAATCCAGCTTTTGCCAAACAAGAGCTTTTGGTCCAATGCAAGCCATACTGCGGTGATAAAGAGCAACGCAAAGAACACTGCGATCGCCCGTTGTACGGTGAACGTTGTTTTTGGAGCGTCGACCAAAGTAGGGTCGTCATATCCGAATGATGCATAACTAGTAGTGTTTGATCTCATGCAGATTTCCTCTGCGCAAATAATGCGCGCTGTCGTGCTGTTGCTGATTGTGTTTCTGCTGTAATGACTTTCGCGTTATGTGCAGTCTCATTTGCGGAGTCAGTATGACTCTTGCCTACGAAGAATATGGAGCTACTCAGAATCGCCGTGTAAAATAAAAGCCATAATGAAATCGGCAGATAGCCCCTCAAATGATCAATGTCGGCCGCTGTGACAGCCTTGTACAGCGCAAATATGCTAAAAACATAGCAGACAACAGCTAATAGAATGTTCCACTTCACTTGCCAAATCCCGGTTTGTTGGTGCGTCTTACTTGTTCGCACAAAGCCGACATATCTGCCCAGTAAAGCGTTGACTGCCGCCCATGCATAGATGAACATACTATTGGTCAATAAGCTATATTGCAAAAAAGCATCCGTAAATGTGACTTTCTCATCTGCCCTGTTATTCAACGCCGCATAAATCATTGAAACGCCGATCACGACGTTAAAGAATAAGAGGAATATCACGACAGGCGGAAGCCAACTATGGTGTGTGCCTCCCAAAAACAGCGAAAGAATCGGCACGAGAATGTAGACGATATTTACGATACCCATCAACCACCACCCCAACGTAAACATGAAATGTATTTGTTGCAGCATATTAAAGCGACCTAAGCAGATTTTCAGCCAATTTTTGCGAAGTATGGCAAGGTTTCCGTTCGCCCATCGGTATTGTTGCGATGCATATGCGTTAAAGTGCGTCGTTGCGTAGCCATGTACAAGTATTTTTGGAACAAATGCGCCGTGATAGCCTGCCTCGTTCATACGCATACCAAGTTCGATATCTTCAGTAGCTGTATAGTACGCGAATCCTTTGACGAGCTTAAACACATCTGTTCTCACAATGACATTCGTGCCGCAGAACGGCATCGCCTTGTCGTGCGCTTTACACACGCATTGCGCTTGGTAGAAAATATTATTGCCCAATTGTTGTGCCTTCTCGATAGGAGAATCAGTATTTACGAAGTGCTGCGGAGTCTGCACAAATGCAACTTCAGGATCGCTAAAGTAATCCATAGTTTCTTCTAAAAATTGGGGTAGCGGAGCTTGATCAGAGTCAAAAACAGCAAAGTATTTTTCTGTCACGTGATTTTTGAGTGCGTTGTTAAGATTGCCTGCCTTGTATCCTGCACGGTCAGTTCGTCGAACCAAATTAATGCCGTATTTGTTAGCAAGCCTTTGCATACTGGCCTTGTCGTCTGGATTTGTGGAATCATCCAGAAGGTATATTTTTACGCCTGCAGTCCATTTGAGTTGCTGGCACGCTTCGATAGTTCGAGAAACGATTTCTTTTGGTTCATGATAAACGGGAATAAGAATTGCAACGCGTGCAGTATTTCTGTTGGGCAAAGGAGAAATTGTATTTTTGATTGTATTTCCCACCAGTAAGGTGTATACAAAATACGCCGAGAAAACAAACGAGAATAACTCTGCAGGGAAGATGAGGAATGTTAACGGGAACCTGTGAAATGAGTTAATCGGAAATTGCTGGTCGTTCGTATAATGAATCAGCGTATCCGACAAATAATACATGATTATAAAAAATCCGATAAGTGCAAAAAGCATGTAGAACAGAATATGTCCTGTTCCTTGCTGGCGTATGTGGGTGGTCATGTGTGGTCCGTGGGTTAGTGCATATGTGTGTACAGTTTTCGCGTTAAGCCGCCAGCATTTCCTCAGAATCGCCTCGTCGCATGAATAACAGCCCGCTGATGACGAACATCAACGTGAAACCTGTCATTGTAGGTGCAAGCGGGTGTTTCATCAGATTGTACCATTTATCTCGGGAGAACAAAGACGACATGCTTAGATTGAAGCTTCCTTCGCCCGAAAACCCGCCGTTCAAGTTTGGCACTGCTGCAACGTAGACACTTCGATTCGCCAACTGATATGTGCGTTCGCCAGCATCACTGTAGAGGGTAACGCTCCGTACCACGTACGTCGTGTCTGGCGATGTGACTGCAAACGAACCCTTCCATGTTCCATATGTGCTTAATCCCTTCACAAGTGTGAACGGCACAATAATCGATTCGTTTTTATTGCTCTCAACGACTGCTGAAACATCCGTGATTCCAACCGAGTCTCGTGCATCTAATACTAAATCGACCGATTCTCCGTCCTTTACCTTGCTTTGGCTAAGCACAAAATATACCAGGCCAAGATTTTCGCTAACGTTCCCTAGGGCATTCACTTTGCTTATCGAATAGAATGACCTGCCTTCAACCGGGATTTCTTTAGAGAAAACATCGTCGTTTCGACCCGTAGCTTCAAGCGTGATTGAAATCAGCTGGTATTGACCTTCAAGTGGATGGTCAAATGAGCCTGTCCACGTGCCATATTCTTTGGAGCCGTTCACTAAACTCAATGATATGTGAGCCTGCTCGCCATCAGGACCCATGATGAGTGCTGATGCCGCACTGATGCCGCCGTTGAAGTTTTTTGCATCCACGATGACAGTCTGAGGAATCGTAGCGTTCAATACATCTTCATCAAAGAGAGCGAAAACGACTTCTGGATTAAATGATGCTTGCGTAAGTCGGTTTACAGGTGCACTGTTTGACGATGAACTTTTGCTACTTTTCTTAGATCCGACATAGTGCGCGCGAGCACGTCCTACATCATAAGAAATGTTCGCCGCGCTTGCCATGACGCCCACTACTGTCGTCAGATAATTATTACCTGGTTTGAGTTTTTCAATGTTTAATGTCCATTCAGTTTCGTTTACATTACTGTAGGAAGGTGTGAGTTCATACATAGTTTCTCCTCTATTTTCGATGACGACATACACTTTCGAAAAATTAGTAAGACGATTATTCGTTATGACGTGCACTTTAGTATCCGTACTGCCAATTTTATCGGCTCCGTCCGTTTTGCTGGAGAAATATGGATTCACCACATCCTCTACCCTCACATTCCACGTGAGATTTTGCTTGGAAGACGATGCCTTCACAACAGAAATGGCTGAATTTTGATAATCTGGCGGTCGAGGTATCCATACAATGCCTGGAGTCCATACAAATTCGGCGTTAGCCAGTGTTGTGTGATTGAAGACAACCCCGTCGATTGACCATGTGATGGTATTTGCTCCATCGGATTGCACAGTAAAGCGAGCGGTCTCGTTTTCAAGCATATGGTACGTCGAATTCGATTCTGGCGACAGGCTTGTGCTACTTGTCAGTATATTTCCCGAGTAATTTGTCTGTGTCCCTGGCGTCTGATTCGTGCCATTCGTTGCAGTAGTCACATTTGTTGTTACATTCGTTGTGACGTTAGTCGTGGTGTTAGTTGCATTCGTATTTGTGGTATTAGTCGAAGTAGTATTCGTACTATTCGTACCAATTGTACTGTTCGTGCCAGTAGTGTTAGTAGTCGTGTTGGTATTGTTGATCGACGCATTTGGCGTCGTATTTGTTTGCGTGGAAGTATTCGTTGGCACAATCAGCGAGATATTCGTCACGCCAGGCACGTATCGTGCTTTATCGTTTAATTCTGCGTCTAAGTATGCGATATACTCGATAGCGATGGCAACCATCTCATTTGTTGTTTCAGTGTATTCCCACGCATGGATATCATCATTATAGTTGAAAATTGCATCTCCGTCCGCAATCGCTGGGAACGCTCCGTTAATCCATCCGGGGATGTATGTCTTGCCGTTTTTGAAAGACGTACCAACTTGGAATTGATCCAACTGTGCTTCTCCATGCCAATTATTGCCGAAAGCCCCGAATTTTTCTCCCAAAATATTTGCCATGCCATCAAGATATACATACGTGTCATTTTGTGCGTCATAGAACTGATATCCTGTGCCTCGTGCACCGATGACATCGCCGCCAGTTTGCGACGTATAACCTGTGTTGACTAACCATCTTGAGTGGAATTCAGTTGGATCATCGCCAATTCCAAAGATAAAACTCATCGATTTAACTGGAGCATTTAAGCCGGCGCCTTGTTGTATTGCGTTCATTCCTGTAAGCCATGATAGCTGGTTATGTGCGACTTGTTTGATGAAAGATTCAGGCGCTGACACGAGATCAACTGTCTTTGTCCCCAACAGACCTTCGATAAGAATGTATC
This sequence comes from Acidobacteriota bacterium, assembly GCA_035299465.1. GTDB lineage: Archaea > Nanobdellota > Nanobdellia > Woesearchaeales > DATGWN01 > DATGWN01. The sequence goes on from DATGWN010000021.1 coordinate 7,307, forward strand.
GACTATTCTGGAATTGGATATTCGGGTCAAACATGAACACTCGCTCACCATTATTTGACATTGATGTAGGACCAGCATCTTTGTAGTCAGAGTAAATTTTGCCTCGGAAATATTCTTCAGGATTTGTGCCGCTGACTGCATACGTAAGGCCTGCCTGTGTTATTGCACTTTTGTGCCGTATGTATTCTTCCCAATAGAATTCGTTGCCTCTCGTTGCATCCGATATGAATGTTTTTGGGATGATACTTTTCATATTATACGCATCCACGAGGTACGCACTGTTGTTCGTGTAATCATACAACAAGAATGCAGCTGCACCAAAGTAACCTGAGTCAGACGCGCCCGACGTGAACGCAGAGTAATTTGATTTTATGAACGCATACGTCGAGGCTGATCGAGACAATAATTCGTCGCCTTTTGCTGCAGAGTAATCATGTACTGCAGGCCAAGCCTCTAAGAAACCAAGTAATGTCATTGTTGTGTATGCTCTGTTGGATTGCTCGTAGAATACCTGGCAAGGATTCACTTGCGAATTAAATCCCCCTGCCATAAGATCGACGTCAAAATAACAGCCGAACTCGTAATTCCAACCCATTGAGACATCGTAGCCATTTTGTGCGGCGTCAGATGTAATTGTTCCTAATCTGTCATTGTACGAGAGATTCAAGCACGGTTCATCGACTTGACATTTGTAAACGTCTGCAGCGTTTTGCACGCACTGGCTCCAACCAGGTGCATTACTCGCTCCGCATAACGATGTGACGCTGGCGCTCTGCAAGAATACTGGTGGATTGCCTGGGATGTATATATCCATGGACTGCTGCGTTGTTGGACCTGGCACGAAAATATTATTGATGACCATACCTGTACCCAATCGCACAGCACCTGGCCCACTGCCTTGCGTTACCTTTACGCCTTGAAGACTTTCAAGATAATCAACATATGTCAAAATGTATTCCTGCATATCTGGCTTGCCCGATGCAAGAATATCATAGATATTAGATTGGAAAAGTTGCGGATTACGTCGGTATGCGCTTCCTAATCGTGCAAGAGCAAGTGCTGCCTGATCTGCTTCCATGATGAAGCTGCCATCGCTCATCGCAGTGAACGCCGGACTGTATCCGTCATGAAAATCTGCGTGATACTGCGAATTCTGTTGGAGCTGCGCGTTGAAGAATTCCAAAAATGTAGGGACTGCGTTTGCGTACGCATTTGTATTGACGCTAAACGTAGGAGATTTGATGCCGTTGATTT
>DATGWN010000022.1:0-4276 GCA_035299465.1 Acidobacteriota bacterium
GATAGTTTGCTATGGTTCTGGCGGAGAGAAATCTGTTGCGCGAGTGCTAGCCAACGCATTCAATCGTCCTGTAATAGCGTCGACAACGGAAGTACTTAACGTGGGTTTTGTTCTTAATCCGTATGGATACGTCCGTCAAAAAAACGATAGATTTTATGTCGCTACTGGTATTCCGACATATAATGAATTGCGCGGGGATTTTAGCGTAGTATATCCGAATCCGTCACGGCCTACTCAGTGATTTCTTTGAGTCTTGCGAGTTCCGCTTGCGGGTCCGGTTCTAAATCAATTGAGCGAAGAATCAACTCGGTTCGATTGTACATTTCGTTCTTTGAGACTCTGCCGATGATCTTGACGATCTTGCCAAGCATACTGGTCTTTAGATGATTGAACGACGCTTCGTCTGTCTTCATTAGTGCCAATTCTTGTGCTGATGTCTGTGCGACGGTGAGCGCATCGTTTCCGAATGCAACTACGCGGATTGATTCCGTTCCGTCGTCGAGAATGAAGTTGAGGATGAATCGGACTTCGTGAAGGTCTGGATTTGGTTCGGATTCGAGTCTGATCTTCTTTCCTGTTTTCTTTTCTAAGACATATTGTGCGGGCTTGAAGACTTGCACGATTGTGCCTAGTACTGAAACGGTGCCGTCGGTTGCTTGTAAATCGCTGATTTTCTTGTAAGGTGCTTGGATGATTCGCGGTGCTTGCGTTTGTGCGCTAACATTTTGCAGCATCTGTGGCGCGTCGTTTGGATTATGTTCGATTCTCGAAGAGGATGAGTACGAAAGTTCTGTTCGTCCTTGGTTTTCTTTTGCAGTGAGATTTGTGATTCGCACGATTTCATTTTTGACTAGTGTTGAGTGCATGTCGACGTCGTCGTGCCAGAATGTGAGTCGCATTGATGCGGTCTCGTCGCCAAGCAGTGCTGATGCAACTTTTCCAGTTTTTCCATTCTTGTTGAATGTGATAGGCTCGTATCTGTCCAAAACTTTTGCGAGAATGGTGATTTGTTTCATTCCCGGTTTGATCTGATTCATCGGCGTGATCGTTGTCGCCGCTTCTAGTAGAGAGATTCCTAATTCATTTGCGATGATATGCGCTGCGCCTTCTTTGGAGATGAGTCCGGAGAATTCGTTTAGTTTTTGTTGTATTCTGAATTCTAATTCTGGTTTTTGGATACCTGTCTTAGTTGATAGAAAAGTCAAGACTGATTCATATGGAATTGAAAGCATACTGTACCCCATTTTGAGGTGTCTTCGCTTGCTTTATATATTTGACTACAATGTTTGGATTTGATGCGCGGAATCACACATTTATTTTTGGGTTTGGCTGTCGGTCTTGCCATCTATCATGTGCACTGGTTTGTATTCTTGGTAGTTTTAGGAGCATTACTTCCGGATCTTGATTCGCCGCGCTCGATGCTTGGTAGGTTCTTTTGGGTCTTCAATTCTGGCGTTACGCATCGAGGATTTTTGCACTCGTTATGGTTTTTGCTGCTTTTTCTGTGCATCATGTACTACATGGGATATATGACGTACTTTTTTCCTGTTATGATTGGGATCGTGAGTCATTTATTATTAGATATTCTAACTCCTGCCGGTGTTTCTCTGTTTTATCCGATTAGTTTTAAACTGCGAGGCGTAAGTCGGACAGGTGGTATCGTTGACTGGCTTTTGCTTGTGGCAAGTATCGGCTTGTGTTTTTATTTCATATATTATAGTTACTAGATGTTCTGTTACAAATGTTGGGCTACCTGAAAGTATAAATAGCAGATATTGTATTGTTTTTTCATGCCTAAGTCAGAACCTGAATTTATCGTCTATGCTGGTCCAATGTTTGGCGGCAAAACGCGTTCTCTTTTCAATCACGCTTCAGAATGTTTGTATCTAGATATCCCGTTTCAATTCTTTAAGCCGGCGTTTGATGATCGTTATTCACAGACAGAAGTCATGGATCATACTGGTAGAATACGGTTCCCTGCGACTTCAGTCCCGGATTCTTCACAAATTATTCCTAATCTGGATTCGCGCACAAAAGTTGTATTGATCGATGAGGCGATGTTCTTTGATTCAGATTTGCCGTCGATTTGCACGAAGATTCATGATGCAGGTCATGATGTGTATGTGAGTACGCTTGACATGACTGCAGAACGAGTTGCATTTCCTTATCGCGTGCAAAAGAACGGAGGGAATCACACTATCGGCACTTTGTTTGCTGTCGCAAAACACGTCGAAAAAATTCCAGGCAAATGCCAATATCCCATTCACGGCCACATTTGTCAGGACGATGCGTGGTATTCTCGCTCCATTATTCCTAAGACTGAGGCAGTACAAAAAGGTGGAGCAGATCAATATATTTGCACATGTGATGCACACTTTAACACGCCGCTGATGGAGCCTCAGATAAAGTACATCGCCGAGCGCGCTCGACGACTAAAAGTGCTTCGCGAATATAATCTTACTTTGCCACCGACAAAACTTGTGTGGGATGAGTCGCTTGAAAAAAGAGCTGAGACGAAATGAGCCGTACAAAACTCGTTGTATTTGATTTGGATGATACGTTGTTTGATAACCATCACTTTTATTCTCGAGCAAATCTGGAATTTGCAATGAAGATGCTGGACATTTTTGGAAATCGCTGTGCTGATGTTGAGCACACAATCGCCACTGTGACGCGGACGAATGCAGAGCTGATGATGCATTCGCCTGAAAGTGAAAAATTTTCACGACATCGATTCCCGACTTCCTTGATGATGGTATACACTCGATTCTGCAAAGATTTTGGCGTGCACGAAAATATGGGAATTCTACAAGAAGTTGCTGATATTGGTATGCGTGTATTTGATTATCAACGCTGGAAAAAGCAAGGATTGGTAGAAGGGGCTCAAGCTCTTTTGTCGTATGCGCGAGAAGATGGCGCGACGCTTGTACTCAAAACGAAAGGAGATACGCAAGTGCAATCTGGAAAAATTGTGGCATTGGATCTGACAAGATATTTTGATTCAAATCATATTTTCATTGTGACTGATAAAAACGTTGCAACTTTCCAATCAGTGCTGTCGCCAAGGTACACCACTTCAATAACTGTGGGAAATGCATCTGCCAGTGATATCAAGCCGGCTCTTGATGCAGGTTTCACGCATGGGATATACGTACCGTATGAAATGTGGTCATACGAGAAGAGTCGGCAAGTCGTTTTTGAGAATGATGCCCGAGTCAAAACAGTTCCTTCGCTTGTACACGCGCTTGACGCGTATAAATCGCTTTGATCTCTTGGACTGTATGTACTTAGAGTATTTTTAAATCTAGAAGGAACCTTTATAAACCGATCCTTGTTCCGTTCTCTTAGGTGAATCGTTACTTCACATATAGATGTGATTAACAATCCCATCGCGCAAGCGAGACAAACAGTTTTGGAGGGAAAAACATGGTATCTTACCTAGCAGTTCCGCCTCAAACGCTTATCAAAGCGGTTGCCGAAGAACTCAAGAAGAATAACAACATCAAGCCTCCTGTCTGGACTCCATTCGTCAAGACGGGTGCATCTAAAGTACGACCTCCAGTCGAAGGTGACTGGTGGTACACTCGTGTCGCAGCAGTATTGCGAACAGTAGCAAAAGACGGTCCAATCGGAACGAACACACTTACTGTCAAATACGGCGGCAAACAACGACGAGGTCACAAGAAGCCTCACTTCAAAACAGGAAGTGGTAGCATCGCTCGAAAATCGTTGCAACAACTCCAAGCAGCAGGCTTTGTGAAGCACGAAACAATCGGAAACCACAAAGGCCGAGTCGTCACTGCAACTGGTCAGCAATTGCTTGACAAAGTAGCTGGCGCAATCGCAAAGGTGCAATAAAATGGCAACAGCAAAACATCTTTCAAAAAAACTCAGACTCATCCAACGTGGTAAATTGACACGATGGGCTCCGTTCTGGACTGTCCTTAAGATCTACGGCAAAGGTAGAAAAGTACACCCATCACGACACACATCAGTCAAGCGCAACTGGCGAAGAACTCGCCTGAAGGCATAGGTGCAACATGACAATACAACGAGTTTACACAGTTCCATTGCGACGCGGCACTATGCATGCGCCACGCACACGACGCGCAAAGAAGGCTATTTTCGTCTTATACGAGTTCATCGAACGCCACATGAAGAGCAAGGACATCTCGCTCACACAGGCTTTGAACGAACATATCTGGCAGAATGGCATGCGAAATCCAATCATGAAGGTTACGGTAGTTGCTACTAAGGACGACAAGAATAAAGTAGT
>DATGWN010000023.1:0-3514 GCA_035299465.1 Acidobacteriota bacterium
AGGGAAGAGTTGACTTGTCTTTTCCTTGACTTGACGCATTGCGTAATCGAAATAGAAATCAGCCGTCTCGATTTTTGGGATTCTGTTGATCGCCATCTACTTCTTGCACACGTACATCGCGTGATCTTTCTCAAACGGATCGAGTGTCTTGTAGTCAACGATTGTCATCGTTTGCGAGAGCTGTGCGCGTGCCTCTTCGTACAATTGTTTTGGTGTTTTTGAGATATCGACTGATCGTGATTTGTATGAAAGGAGTCCGAATCCGCCTGGTTTGAGGAAGGCTTGGACGTTCTTTTCGAAGATTTCGATCTGGTTTTGCTGCGCGATGTCCATAAAGACGACGTCAACTTGGGAAACCATCTGAGCGAAAGTAGTTGGTCGGTTTGCATCCGCCATAATCGGCAAGATGTTTGTACGTTTCTTTGAGAGTAATACGAGATCTCGCATGACACGTGGTGCGACGTCTAGTGCGTAGACTTTACCAGTCTCGCCGACGATTTCTGCAACGTGTGATACTGTAGTTCCAGTAGAACAACCTAAATATAGTACTGTACTGCCCGGTTTGATACCGATTTGAGAGATTCCTCTTTTGATACCGGCTGCAAGTTTACTTCGCAATGGATCCCACGCGCGGTATTCTACGCCGTTCATCGTGAACAAGCGTTCGCCGTATACGACTGTGCCTGGTACAGCGTTCACAGTCCACAGGCCGTTCTTGAAGAAGAATACTCCTTTGAGTCTGGATTCGCCGTCTGCTTCTCGCGGAGCGTCGAATGATCTCTTTTCTCGATATTCAGGTCGTGAATCGGATGATGGGCGTGAGAATCGTGCTTTTTCAGCGTCGCGTCGTTCGTAGCGCGGCTTCTCTTCGCTTTCGCTTCGGAATGGTTTAGAGAATTTTGGAGTGTCTGCGAATTTATTCTCTGATTTGACAAACGGCGGTCGAGCATATGATCTATCTCGTGGACCGTCTCGGGATCCTTCGAATCTGTCGCCGCCAAACTTTGGTCGGTCGTTTCGGTCAAATCTCTTGCCGTGTCCTTCAGATCTACCTTCGGATCTTTCTGATCTGCCTTCTGAGCGTGCATCACGGCCTGAATTGAATTTCTTGACTGAGACTCGATTAAGCTCGCTGTCATCCATTCGCGGCTTTACGCGTGATGAGAAATGTGAACTTGCAAATGATGGTGCTCGGCCTGATCGGTCGTAGCTTGGTCTTTCAGAACGCTCTGAACGATCGGATCGTCTATCGCCATATGATGGTCTGTCGCCACTTGGTCGATCATAGCTTGGTCGGTCTTCGCGAGGTCTTCGTTCGCCTTCGTCGCGGTCCTTGCGGAACGGTTTCTTGTCAAATTTGGAGAAGTCTACTCGATCCCGTTTTTTGTCCATGCGACTCATTGTTCAACCTTTGCTAATAGCGTTGCGCCCAGATTTGGGGTTTCTGATTTGAAATAATCTGCTTTGATTGCAATAGTTAATGCGTTTGAAAGTTTTCGCGCGATTCGTCCGCGGTCTGCTTGTTTTGCTTTCACGACGAGTTGATGCTGGAAAAGAATTCCGTATTTTGGCGGTCGTGCGCCAGTTTTGATGTGTCTGAAAAGCGCCTTTTCTGCGCCGAGGACTTGGATAGTAGATGCAGTCATCTTCATCAATCGCTGAGCGCTGCCTGCTAGTGAAAGTAATTTAGCGCCGACTTGCGCGCCTGCGACGATGGTGAATTGCGGCAATCGTTCTTTCATTTCTGCATGGATGAATTCAGTTGTCTGTTCGCGCAATGCTTTGAGAGAAAGGACTTGAGTTGCAAGAGCAAGAATGGCATCCATATCTTTCTTTGGGATTTCTGCACCCATGGATTCTTCTTGTGTGATGCCGAGTTCCTTGAGAAGTTCCTCGCTTGATTCTGATGTTATTTTTTCTGCAAATACTTCGTGCGATGTAAAGGAACGTGACACTTCTGGATTGTGCCACTCATACCATTCGCGAAGTCGCTTTGCTAGAAGGTTGATGGATTTATCGATTTCGTCAATGGAACGGATTGCTTGGCACAACAATGTATCCCAAGTGACGCTGTCCTTGATTTTTTTTGAGACGATTTTATGATAATATTCGAGAGATAGATCTTTTGCTGCGTATTTTGCAACGATGTCACCAAGAATGTGCATATCAGTAAGCACTGCTTCTTCGTGTTTTGCATTACAGAATACCAAATCTTTGTGTGATTTCTGAGCCGCCTTTTCTGCGCCAGACACTTGACCTTCTGCAATCATGAGAATGTCGTGATCCGAAAGGTCGCTTCTTGATATTTCCGACAGGTCTTCTGCTAATATGAATAGAGTACTTCCACTAGCGAATGCATAGGTCGTCATATCTCTTAGGGATATTGGTCGGTTTATAAATCTTCACGCCTGCGCGCACCGGGAGGAACTGTCCTCCTGAGGTCAGATACACAAGGCGTATTAAAGAAAAAGCCTATATTGAGTATATGTACCGTAAACGAATAAGCGCTTCTTTGGCAATCCTCCTTATTTTCTGTGCGGCATTATTCTTGCAGTTCAATACCGGCACATTCTCAGGATACGCCCATATTGACGACAAAGACTTACGATATTGGAACTATTCTGGGGAAGTCATTACCGGCGCACAAGACTTTACCCTTAACGGCTCGACGTCGCACTGTTGGCTTTTATTGCATAGCTTTACGGCGACGCCAGCTGAAATGAAGGAAACCGCTTTCACCATACATGATACTTTCAACGATACTGTTCGCGTGCCGCGTCTCACAGGGCACGGAGAAGTTCCCTCACACATCACCGGGTTGACATTGGATGACTGGTATTTGCAGATACAAGCAGAATATGCAGCACTTTCGTCTTCTTGTGATCAAGTCAACGTCGTCGGCTCGTCGTATGGCGGAACGCTGGCGTACAAACTTTCCCAAGACTTATCCGCGTATGACAAACTAGGAAATGTGTATATATTGAATGGGTATCTAGGCACAAGCACGGAGTGGTACTATCCGCCTCCAGACAGATTGATGGAAATCGGAGCAGATTCAGTATTATATCAAGAAAAATGGAACATTGCACAATCAAAATCCGCGGAGGGGCGGGCCGCGCATATTGCATACTGGACATTCCCTCTTGAAACGGCGAAAAATTCACTGACGTTTGTGCGAGCAACTCTCGCGGATATGCCTAACGCAACTGCACCGAAATCAATGCTCATCATGCACTCGCACAAGGATCGAGTCGCAGATCCAAAGAAAGTAGTACTTGCGTACGAGCAAATTCCGGTTTCTGACAAAGATATACGATGGTTTGACGATTCAAATCACGTACTACTTATCGATGTCTCGAGAAAAGAAGTAGTGCAATCAATTATCGACTGGGAAAAAGTGAGAAGATGAATGGATTTTCATTATCGCGAATTCGATTGATCTAAACGCAACAATTAAAAGAGCTTAATGCCGTTTTGTACGGATGGAATTAGGCCTGGCACACATTCGTGAATC
>DATGWN010000024.1:0-2969 GCA_035299465.1 Acidobacteriota bacterium
ATTCTCCACAGGTTTCCAAAGTCAATATGATGGGACAGGAAACGTATCAAGTCGTAGGCGCCGCACGCGTAGAAGAAATTGAGTCAGAAATCACTATCAATGAAGATGATGTTGCAACTGTCGTCGCACAAACAGGTGTGAGTGAAGACGAAGCGACAGAAGCAATCAGAAATTCAAAAGGGGACTTAGCAGCTGCAATACTTTCACTCAAGCGTGATGGAACGTCATGATGAAGCGCTTGTCGCTGCCAAACAGTATGTACGCATAAGCGAACACATGCTTTTGGTGACTTACAAAATCACGCAAGAACCGAAAATCCTTGTCGGCATGGTCGAGAACCTGTTCTTGGCCGCGGCCAAAGGGATCCACGCGGTGCTTTTATTCGAACGAACATACAAACGCGTTCCGATGTGGGGCGAATCGTTTGCAGGCAAAATTGCAGTGTTCCAAGACCACGTTGTCGGCAAGCACGGTTTCACCAATGCCGACCTTGAGTTGTTGACAGGACTGCAAGATATGGTCGTGCGACACAAAGAATCACCGGTCGAGTTTTCACGAAAAAAAGAGTTCATTATGTGTGATAACGACTATCACATCAGCAAAATCACAGCTCAATTTGTCGACGAGCACATCAAAAAGACCGCAGCGTTTTTACGCAAAGTCGAAGGTCATATTCATGCATGAATTCATAGATGAGGACGCAGGAGCATTTGAACAGGCGAATCACGAATTAAAGCGTGTCGATCACCTAATCTATGTCTCATTAAAATATACGAGAACTGTTGATGTTATCAAGAATATCATCGCTAGACTCATTGCAACCTATGATTTCATCTGGGACGATTTTCTCATGCGACTTGAGCGCGAACGAGCTATTTTTGAAATCCCAGCAGCACCAGGTCTAAAATGCAGCACTATCAAAAAACATTATAACGACGCTAAAGTCAAAGAATTTATTGAATTCTACTTACTTTTGAGACAATTCAACAACGCAAATTACACAGCTCTCAAAGAATTCCGACGACACGTCGCTATGAAGGCTCAATTCCCTAATGGCGAATATAAAGAAATTAACATTGACATTATTACTGATTATTACAAGAAAACGAGAGAATTCTTGGATTTCGTGAAAGAAACGTATTTCAAAGAACTTCATTAAATCATTCTCTAAGAAAGGTATTTAAACAAACCCGTCGGTTGTCCGTCTATGGCAAATATCATTGCTATTGCAAGTGCTAAAGGCGGTGTTGGAAAATCTACTACTGTCATCAATCTTGCAAGCGCATTGCATTCATTTAGCCGCCAAGTCATCATTGCCGATTGTAATCTCAAAAAACCTAACATCGGACTCTATCTGGGCTATACACATACGCCACACAGCATGCATTCTACTCTTCGAGGCCATAGCAAGGTCCACGAGGCACTCTATTTGCATCCGAGTGGTTTGACAGTCATACCAGGGAATCTATCTTTAGACGAACTAGAGCATACGTACACTACTCGACAAATCGAAAATGTGTTTTCGGATCTTTTCTCTCGTGCTGAAATTGTTCTTGTCGATACGCCGCCGGATGTCGATGATGATTTGCGATTATCTTTGCATTCTTGTAGCTCAGTCATATTAGTCACAACATTAGATTTAGCGTCAGTCACAGACACACACAAGACGCTACTTGTCGCTCAAAATATGGGTAAAAAGGTGCTCGGCGTTGTTGCGACAAAAGTTAGAGAATCCCATCACGATATTTCACTTGCGGATTTGCAGGCGACGCTTGGCGTGCCGGTTATCGGGGCAATTCCATACGACGACAATATTCGACAAGCCCAAACTATACGACATCCTGCAGTCTATGTACATCCCGAATCCGCTGCGTCTGTTGCATACAAGAAACTTGCAGCGAATCTTATTGGTCAGCAGTATGAACCTGCTCTGAAGAGCGGATCTCGTAATTTTGTTTCGTATATTCTTGCAAGAATAGGAATCATACAAGGGAAATAATGAATCTGGAATCACGTATTGTTCAAAAAGTGCAATCTGCGATTCCAAAAAGTGAGATTATCAGCGTTTATCTGAAAGGTTCGTATGTCCGCAATGAGATGATACAAGGCAGCGATGTCGATGTTCTCGTCGTCTTAAAAACCGCAAAATTCTTGCCGCATCTCAAAAAAATAAACTTTGACAACATTTGCTATGTCGGATATTCGTTACGCGAATTGAAGACAGGTAAACGCGTAAAGAACAAGTCGAGCACAACGCCAGTCTCAAGAACGGTACGGCATTTGCCATCTTATCTGAAGATCTATGGAGAAAAATTGGACACTTCGGGTTTACATACGCGCACGGCGCTTGAGGATTATCAGCGATTCAAAAAGTTTTTAGAGCAGTTTATCGAACAATATCAAGCAGGTAAAGTGGGTTTTCGCGAGGTTGGAAAGCAAGTGCTTTGGCTTGCGTACGATGAACTTCTTGTCCAAGGTAAAATGCCAACGTATTCATGGAAAAATGTGGTTTCGCTTTTACCTAAACACCACATCGCTCACACGGCGTATCATTATAGATTACATCCGACTAAAGACGAGAAAAAACGATCTTTATTCATTGAAGAAATAAAAAAATATCTAAAAAAATAAAAAATTAATTGTCCTCGATGAATTGTTCGAGTTTGATTGTCATATCTTCTTCTGACTTGATCATGCCTTTTGCAAGCATGTATTCTCGTGCGAGAAGGTAGAAGTACAATCCGAGAGATTTTCGTCCTTTGTTGTTACACGGAACGACAAGGTCAATGTTGTTGACTTGGTTGTTTGTGTCACAAAGTGCGATTACCGGGATACCGATATTGATTGCATCAGCGACTGCGTTTTTGTCAGCCCATGCGTCGACGACAATCATAATCTTTCCTTCGATGAAGTTTTCAAGACTGTTGTTAGTCAAAATTCCTGGCGGGTATCGGCCTGCGAAGCAGCGC
>DATGWN010000025.1:0-22939 GCA_035299465.1 Acidobacteriota bacterium
GGATATCGACATGACCTAGATGACCGCAGTGCTGCGTCGTCGTATAGATCGTTTCTGTGTTGATCTTGAGTTTCTCAGCGATTATCTGAGTCTCTTTCTTGGACAATTGGGTTTTGACAAAATGATTGATATCTGAAACATCCAGATTGATGGATTTGATGCAGGACTCAATGACTTTAATGGTGTTCATGACCCATCGATCAGTCAATTTCTCGAAATTCTTAGAATCCAAGAATGTATCCATCTTCGTAAAAGTCAATACTGAGGAAACCAGACCTGGCTCGCGCTTGTTTCGTGATAAAGCTTCGTCAATATAATTAGTGTAATGATCGATAACGAAGTCAGATGACAAAATCGTATTGTTTGAAATGTCCTTACTTATGACAATAGCTGCCGCGCCGTCTCCAAAGACCATATTGCCCACGCGCGATTTGGCTTCGTTGAACAAATATAATTGGTCAAATTCCTGCGCCGCAACGATGAGTGCGTTCTTGACTTGAAAACTATTACGTAAAATGTCGGTTGCGACTCGGATACTCAAAAGTCCGCCAAGTAAACCACCTTCTAAGTCAAAGCCATATGCATTCTTGATATTGAGTTTTTCGATAATTTGCGACGATACGCTACGCGAATATTGAGTCTTCGTTAATCCTCGACAGTAGATGACCAAATCAATTTGTTGCGCCTTCAGTTTCGAATCTTCAATTGCTTCCTGCGCAGCTTTTATGGACATATATAATTCAGTTTCTGTCGCGCTTGCCAAGTGTACAGTAAGCACACCTTGGTTTGACAATAATTTTGTGAAGTCTAGATTATACTTTTTAGCAATGCTTTCGACATCGACTTTTTCTTTAGGGAAATAACAACCACTTCCCCTGATTCCGATTACTTTGTTTGTCGTCATTATACATTAAACAGCGTGAAAAAGTATCCCAATACAACAAGAGCGATCTTGTAGATGAGATATGATCCACCTGCGAATAGCAGTATCTGTTTGTAACCCTCCTTTATGGATCCGTATCGGATAATAGCAATGATCATTGCCGTCGTCGTAGAAATTGCGACTAGCGCAAGAATCGAGAACAGTTGGAACTGGTCCATGTTCACGCGAACGGCATTGAGTGTGATTGGCATAGCCGAACCACTTGACTCGGACAGAATTTTGTTGATAATCGCCCGAACAAGTGCAATCAAATGATATGCAAGCGCAAACATGATTGGTGCAATGACCACAGTAACGCTGGATAAGAATATTCGGTAGCTACTAACACTTGCCACAACTTTATTTTTCAAATAAGAAATGATTGACAGATTATCATAGATACGTTGGACAAGCTGTGACGTCGCCGCACCCTTTTTCCAACTCGTCAAAATCAACTCAAATGTTTCTTCGATGACTTCTGAATCATAACTAGCAGTGAAATCACGAATTGCCTTTTCGACTTCCACACCAAGTCTGACTTTCTTGCAAATCTGAGTGATTTCATATGAGAGATAATGAAACTCGCGTTCTGCCGAATTCTGCAATGCTTCTTCCAGATTTTGGCCTGCAGTAAGGTTCAATGATAATTCCGAAAGAAACTCAGGGAATTCTTCTTCCATCTTTCGAGTTTTGTAATAAATCTTTGAACTCAATAGCAAACTCAAACCAAAGAACGTCAAGTAGTGCGTGATGAAAATAATGAACGGCAAGAGGACAAGACCGACTATAACGCGAAAGATGATGGCAGCGTTGGAGAAAATATCTGTCAAAAGTATTATAGCAGTCAGAATCAAAGAAATAACTGTGGTAAGAATATTTAATATTCCCAACGCCCGATAAGGAACCGGCCTGATATTTGCTCGATCAAAGTCTATAAGAATTCGCTTTCGAAAGACCTGAGGTATGAAGTTATCTCCCAATCGTTCAATCATAGGGATTGTCGTCATAGCTTCACCAACGGCCTAGTGCTCTTGAACAAGTTGAGGAAAAAGAATTGCAACAACACGATCAAAACCAAAAGTATGAATAGCGTCGGGAAGAAGTTAACTTCAAAACCGATGACTGAAAGCAAAATGACAAGGGCCACAATTCCGATAGCCGGAATAATAGTACCAAAAATCATGTAGAACATTGAAATCGGACTTAATTGCTTTTCGTATTGCTCGATTTCGACGATCTTTTGCTCTTGTAATTCTTGCAAAGTTGCAAGTAAAGAACGCTGAATGTTGGTACCCGTCTTCAAGCTTTTCTTGATTGGCTCCAGAACTTTTCTAAAACTATTACTCGGAGTATATCGAATTGCATCTTCGATCGCTTGTTCGACAGTCTTTCCTAAATAGATTTCTGAAGCGATTTTACCAAAATATTTACTAGAACGCGCCTTCGTGTATGAAACTGCTTCGATAGCGCTAATAAGACTCTTACCTGATTCAAGAAGAGTCAAAAGCATTCTTGCCGGGATGAATATATCCCCTTCAATATCACGTCGGATAATGTCCTGGTTTGCCATCGGAATCGCTTTACACAATACCAAAAAGATAGAACCTGTGACGATTATGAATGCCGGCGGAATGAAGAAATACAAACCTTTCTTGAGCAAGATAAATGAAATCAGAAGAGTTATGTTCAGTGACGCAATGATAGAAAGCAACATAATATTGCGAGCGTATTTCTTAATAGGAATCTGCATTTGCGCTCGACGCAAGTCGTCCTGAATACTTGGAAACAGGACTATTATGAAGCTGTCGTTGTCTTTAATGGTTGCTCACCGAATAATTTCTTCATCAGATATTTCTTGTTGACGTAGTAGTAGTTGATCAATAATGCAAGCTCTTCGACGTTAGTGATCTTCTTCTGTACGAAATACTTGAGGATACGCATTTTCTCAGCGATTTCCTTATCGACTTCAAGCTTGGAAAGACCAGCGAACAATTCAATCGTTTTGTAAAACTCGACTGGCTTTTTGACTGCCTCTAATTTATCTGACTTGAAGCTGTAATTGAAAAGAAGATTATACTCGCCATCGTCGAGAACTTCTGCAATCTGGAAAGTACGTCGCGTATTCGTTCGTCGGTTTCTGTTCTGTACGAATAGTAAGTCCACCGCGTTCAACTGTGATTTTGAGATGCCGATTGGCTCCGTAGTCAAACGTACGATTGCTTCTGAAACGCTGTTTGCGTGAAGCGTTGCGTAAACTGAGTGACCCGTGTGCATGGCTTCGAATAGGACTTCTGCCTCTTTCTTACGTCGGATTTCACCGACGAGAATTCGGTCTGGTCGCATACGCAGCGAGTTGACAATCAAGTCAAGCATACTGATTTCCCCTTTTCCTTCCGGGTTTGGAAGACGAGTTTCCATCGGAACCCAGTGAAGCGTTCGTGGTAATCGCAATTCTCGCGTATCTTCAATACTGACAACACGCTGGTTTGGCGGAATGAATAAGCTAAAGACATTCAGCGTCGATGTCTTACCCGAACCAGTACCGCCGACAATTAAGATTGAAAGTTCATACTGCATCGCAGTCCAAACAAGTGCCGCAGTGTAATAATCGATTGTGCCAGTCATCAAAAAATCTGTGATCGACCATGGAGCTTCTGCGAATTTACGGATAGTGATTGTGTTACCCTTGCTACTGATAGGATTGAGAGTCGCGTTGACACGGTCGCCTGATTTGAGGTTTGAGTCCATCAACGGTGTGAGCGTCGTGATCATCTTGTCGACATTTCTTCCTGCAAGAGTCGCATAGTGGACGATTTCTGCCTCGTCATCCAAGATAATGTTGGTTTCCAACCAGCCGTATTTCTTGTGGTAGACCCAAATAGGTTCGAAAGCGTTGTTGATGACGATTTCTTCCAGATACTTGTCGCGCAAAAGGAATTCGACATCACCCATACCTAAACTGGTGATGACAACGTAATCGCTAAACGCGTGAATGTGCTTTTCATCAAGATCAGGGAAAACTTCACCCATGACTTTGAGGATTTTCTGTTTGTATTCTTGTTTGACAAGATTTTCTTCTTCGTGCGTCTTGAAGACCAGATTAAATGTGATACTGCCTATGACTTCTTCTTTGATTTTGTCAATGACTAATCGCGTAACATCACTGACACGAAGCAATGACGCGACATAGAACGGAACAGGCTCAAGTTCTTGTTTGATGATCTCAACATCGACGATAATACTATCTACTTCAATAGTGTGGCTATCGATCTTTGTGATTGGATCCTTGATTGTCTTATCGACATCTTTGATGAAATTATCCATATAATACTTTCTCGCTTCGACATAGATTTTCTTCATGTCAGAATCGTCGCGATGCTGCAAATAATTGTAAATATCATAGATCAGTTTGTTTGCAGCCTGGATGTTCTGGAAACTTTTGTAGAATTTGAGTTTGTTGATGATTTCAGATTCGTCAATGTCCAAAAACAATGGTTCGGGTGTTTTGATGAATTTGATTGATGTACCTAGAATATTATTTCTGTCGACTTCCACAAGGCCTAATTGTTCGAGATAACGGGCAATACGAACAACGCTACCGACAGGCATATCTGCTTTCTTTGCCAAGTCGCCGCATAAGGATTTTTTTTCCTCTTGAACAGTATCAAAAATAGTGTCCACTTTAGTTAAGAATACCATTTGCCCTCTTTTTTAACCCCATACACCCGTGTTCTGTGTAAGTCTATGCATTTTTTTGCTCAGCAGGTATTTAAATCTTACCGTAACTGGAAAAAGTAGAAAAAGTCAACGGTCGTTAATCTTGTGGTTAATCTTGTTTAGATTTTGTTACAAAATGACCATGCCGAGGAACAAAAATGTGAGGCAAATCCAAAAAACGAGACCAAATACGACTAATATACGCCTAACTTACAGACATAATTCACAACTAACCCATCAAAACATACCTCGCCACACAGAAAATACCAAAACATTTAATAGGCGCACCCTCGAAGAAATGGATATTACTTTTTAAGGAGGTCATAGAAAATGGTTACAAAAAAAGGACAATTGTCCATAGAAGCGATGATTATATATGGCTTAGTCATATTGGTCGCATTCTCAGTAATTGGGACATTGTTGTATTTCAATGTATTAGATCTGGGCAGTTATCTTCCAGACAAATGTGAATTGGGCGGTACAGCGGATCTTAAGTGTGAAGAAATGGCATATGATTCAAGTGGAGATCTCCACCTTGGTATCAGAAACATTGGACAAAAACCAATCACCAATCTTCAAATAACAGTTGACGATATCCAAGATTTGCACTTCACAACTGAAGAAACAGACGGATATACAGGAACAATCGGCCCTGGCGACATTGTTGAAGTTGTCATCGCTACACCTGGTCCAGATGCAGGCAAAGTTC
Source organism: Acidobacteriota bacterium (assembly GCA_035299465.1). Lineage (GTDB taxonomy): Archaea > Nanobdellota > Nanobdellia > Woesearchaeales > DATGWN01 > DATGWN01. The sequence continues at coordinate 5,349 of DATGWN010000025.1, forward strand.
TTCGAGCAGAACTCGCTGTTGAATACGAATATGTTGATGGCGTAGTCACGCAACAATATGTCGGTACATTGCGAACAAAAGCAGCTAAATAACTAAATACATTTTTTTAGTTTTTTTTTGAATTTTATAAAAAGAGGATACTATGCGAAACAATGCCCAGATGTCTATCGAATACATGATATTGACGGGCTTTCTCTTGCTCATACTCATCGTTCCCGGAGTGCTTCTTCTGTACTCCTATGGAAATTCATCAGTCTACGAAACAATAAACCAACAAAAGATAGCAGACTTTGGCAACGGCATGGCTGACTCAGTAAGACAGCTCTACTATCTAGGATTATATTCCAAAAAGAACGTCGTCTACGACCTACCATCTGGCGTCGAATACCTGTTCTTACTCAAAACAGAAACCATTGGACCAAATCCAGTGACGGCATATTATATTGGCGTATTCCTTGGTGACGCAACGACGACAAAGCAATTCTTTGCCATAGACGCTCCGATTATCCTCGAAACCGGATCAATTGATTCTGCCGGTGTCGCAGCAACAATCGAAGGTCTCATCTCAGAATGCGCAAGTGCCGGCGTTGACTGCACAATCCAACCTCTCAAAAAGAGTCTCTTCAAAGAAGGCAAACGCAACTTCAAGTTAGAAACGACATACGTCGCAGCACAGACAATCGGCGTACAAATCACTCCATTACTCTCATGAAGACCAAGGCACAAGTCTCAGTAGAATTCATCATCATATTCTCTCTACTGCTTCTCGTCTTCACAACGTTCGGATATGTTTTTCTCCAAGGCTTAGAAGAGACGACGGCAACACGTGGCCTCGCTCAGACACTGGCAGACGACATCAAAGCACGATTCATCTCAGTATCACTTTCACCCGTCGATACAACAGTACAATTAGACATCGACAAAAACCTCAAAGGAATTCCAATACAAGTCCAAGTATTTGCAGGGGATAATATCATAGTTATCAAAAGAACAGATACTGGCGCACAGCTTGCAGCCGCAAGTCTGCCAAAGATACAGACTGCTCCAGCAGGACCTATTGACCCTTCAAGAAAAATGGTCATCAGTAAAGTGAACGACCGCATCACGGTGACGAATACATGATGATTGAAAGCCAAATGCCCGCACCAAGAAAGGCGAAAAAGGCGCAGATAGTGACGTTTGAATTTGCCGTCACACTTATCGCATTCATAATATTTGTCGCAATTGCAATCGTCATTATAGTCTTTCGATTCCCAGACACGCCTCGAAGCGATCTCGAAGTCGAATACGTCTTTGCAAATCTAGAATACAATTTAGCGCAAGATGGCTATGATGGTGTGCTCACTAGCTACCGCGCACAAAAAAGCGAAGTAGAACGATTCTGGCTCGCTAAACAAACCGTCAGCATCGATAATTACGCAATCGGTACGATCAACAATGTGCCCGGCATTGGACTGCACGTCGAAACATACGATGTCTGCTGGTACTACACTGACATCAGCGGCGACAAAATACCAGTGAACGGCAACATCGCTCTCGGACAATTACGCAGCGGCGTTTCATGTCAGCAAAAAATACTCGCAAACGAGAATCCGTGCGAAGAGTATGAGCGCGCAATTTCAATATTTCAACCAATCCTTTGGGAAGAAGGAAATGTAGACAGTAACAGAATCGTACAAATGAACCTAGTTTTATGTAAAGTATAAAGAACACGGATAAAAATCACAATGTATTCCAAAAATTCATCCAATAAAAAAGGATATCTCTTCACATGGGACGTAGTCTTAGCTATCGTTCTTCTCTCAATAGGAATTCTCGTCCTGTTCTATAATTACTCCGCAAGCACGCGAGATACATACTTCACAGAAAAGCTATCTGAAGATATCCTAGGCGTACTATCGTACACAAAAGTAAGCGACCTATGTACAATTGGTGGCAGCTGCCCTAATTATCCAAAACTCGAAGATCTTATCGCCTCTGTGCAAGCGGCTGATCGAGACGTCAATTTTGACGACGACTTACTCACCTTCATAGCATATCTCATCGAAACACGAATCGCAGACGGAAAAGATGTCAAAGACCTCATCCACCAGATCTTTGTGGACAACCAAGTCGTTGATGAAAAGCGCTTCGGATTCTCAGTATTGTATAGAACCGCGGCCGGCGATGTACTAGACATCTACAACACGGAGACATATTCATGAGACCAGCCCGGGCAACAAAAATTGCAGCAAATGTCTGTATCTACGCATTCTTCATACTTATCATCTCTGCAGGAGTATTTGCAATCTGTGGAAACAATATCAAGGAAACTGGAGAATCTTGCGACGATGGCAATACGCTGACTGGAGACGGTTGTAGCTCATTCTGTGAACTAGAACCAGATTGCTCATCAGGCAGTTGTCAGACAATCTGTGGCGATGGAATCAAGCTTCCAACTGACCCGCACGAATGCGACGATGGAAATCTTATCAACGGCGACGGTTGTTCTAGCACGTGCCGAATTGAATCAGGATTCGTCTGTGTCGATGCAGTAGTCCAAGCACCAAACACACTCACGCTCCCAGTCGTATCAAGAGACTTCATCTCTCGACCACGCACGTCAGCAAGTACACGACACCCTGACTTTGAAATTTTTTCAGGTGACGACGTAACGCGAGGTCTTGTGCAACCTACACTTGTATCCGGACAACCAGTCGCATCAGGCAACTGTATGGTTTCAGGAACATCCGTAGCATGCCCGTACGGCCAACAATTGACAAGCGCCGCAAATTTCAACCAGTGGTATAGAAACGTCGCAGGCGTTAACGTCCAAAAAGTAAGCAATATCACACTCACAAAACAACCCAACGGAAATTACATTTATTCAAACAACACCTATTTCCCCGTCGACAATTTCGGATGGGTGGCGTCAAATAACGAAACAACCGGACTCTCATACAATGTCGCACACAACTTTGGTTTTACAAACGAAATCAAGTATTGGTTCACATACACTGGCAATGAATACCTGCAATTCAACGGCGACGACGACGTCTGGGTATTTATCAACAATAAGCTCGCAGTCGATGTAGGCGGATTACACCCAGTACGAAGCAGAAACATCACACTCAACTCAAGTGTCGCCGCACAACTCAATCTCACAATAGGCAATGTCTACGAACTTGACTTCTTTCATGCAGAGCGACGAACGAATTATTCAAATTTCTATCTGACAATCAGAGGATTCAATAGCGCGACAAGTACATGTAGTCCAATTATATCCGAAGAAATACTCGACATCTCCGACCGAAGTATATCCTTCACGAATACGTCATTCCCGCGATATACATACGATCTCAAAAACATGATTGACACGTGGAATTCATCCATGTGCCCTGCAAGCGAATTGGTCTTCAATGTTTCAAACGCATTCAACTATGTGATCAGTGGACCAGATGCAAACGGCATCATCAATATCACTCCAGTCGATTGGAATTTTTCTCAATCAGAAACGCTAGAAGTAGAAATATCTTGTAAGAATCTTGGCACAGTCAATGTGACAGAAAGAACATACACTGGAAGCGCCGATATCGTATTAATTACAGACTTCTCAGGCAGTATGAAAAAGAACGTTTTGTTCAACGACGAACAAGGTTCAGGACAGTCTGACTGTACACTAGTCTATTCTGACACGACACCGCGACTGTCCGCGCTTGCACGATGCATCGATATCGATTTCGTCACAGAAATCATGTCTATTGAAGGAAACCGAATTTGGCCAGTCTACTTCTGGCAAGACAAAATCACACCATATACGGGCGACCCTACTAATCCGGGAAGCATTATCGCAGGTGTCACACCATCGCAACAAGGCGCAGGACAAACTTGCTTGGCATGTGCGGTGAACGCAGGATACAATATATTTAATGCTAACAACGATCCTACAAGAAAAAGATATGTAGTAATGATGACTGACGGTTGGCCAACGCACTGCGCATCAGACGGATGTACTGGTGTTCAAATCCAACCACAAAATAGCGCAATCTGTGCAGGATACTGCGACTTCCAAGGCAGCTGTGGCGCTACAAATAACCTTTCGTGTACCACAACAGCCTGCAACCAACCAGTATCAAATACTATCAACTCGGCAAATAGAACAATTACTGCCTTTGGAACTAAAATATTTACAGTTGGATTTGGCGTCGTCGATACATGCGCTCTCACGCAAAACCTATTGGGAACTATCGCAACAAGCAGTGGCGGAAACTATTATGCAAGCCGAGATCCTGAACAGCTGCGTCAATTCTATTTAGACATTGCAAGAGACATCATTGAAGAGACAATCACAGAAAGCGAAGTCGTCACAAAATACAGAGTACGAGACGCGGCAAATCTGACAATCATCTACACAGCCCCAGAAGTACCGCAAAACACAATTGACCTCGTCAACACGACGCTTGCTTTCAATTACTCGTCATATCCTGGCCACATATACAACTTATCAAATATGATTAGCAACATGGCAGCACTTTCATGTTCACAATTCACATACGCAATCACAAACACGCTCACAAATTTCACATATCAAGGCCCAGATACGAGCAACGGTACGACCAACATCTCGCCAAACTATAATTGGCTCATCGACACAGACGAATATTTCAGAGTTAACGCGACATGCATTCAAAGCAACGGTTCACGATCATCTGACGTAGCGTCACTGCATGTGATCTACACCAAACAAAGTCTTCCACAAAACACAATTGACTTGGTTAACACAACGCTGACATTCAATTACTCGTCCTATCCTGGACACATCTACAATTTATCCAATATGATTAGCAACATACCTGCGTTGTCATGCGCGCAAATCACATACGCAATCACAAACACTCTCATAAATTTCACATATCAAGGCCCAACAACAAACAACGGGACAAGTAATATCTCACCAAACTACAGCTGGCTTGTAGACACAGATGAATATTTCAGAGTAAATGCAACATGTATCCAAAACAACGGTTCACGATCATCCGATGTTGCATTGCTGCATGTCATCTACGACGAAGAGACAATACCATCCTGTGGCAACGGCATCAAAGAATTACTTGAACAATGTGACGACGGTGCAAACAATGGAAATGGCTACTGTTCAAATCTGTGTACGTTCTCGGAATTAGATATACGTGACACCACAATCTCATTCAATTACACTTCATATCCACAGCATCAATACAATCTGACAAATATGCTAAATCCTGCGGCAGTCATGTTCTGCACGTCGCCAACATATCGAATTATGGGAAGCACAACAAACTTCTCCATCACAGCACCGTCCGGAGCAGAACAAACTATAGGAATCGCGCCGACGTATTCCACCATGCCATGGTTTGCATCAACAGAAGAAACCGTCAGAGTCAATATATCATGCACCGAGTCTATCCCAGTCTTCAACCCATATACTGGACAAACAACGTTCGTCAATCAATATTTCGAGGACATCAGTAATCTTCGAATCGTTTACCTCGCGCAAGATCTACCGCCAAGCGACATAGATTGCTTAGCGATTGCAGACCAATATGTTGGACAAGGCGACACTAAAACTGTGACGTTCGACCAAATCTTCAGTGCGCCAAGCTTCGTCACCACAACAGTGACTGCCTCATTCCCATCAGGCATCACCGGCATTGTCGACCAGCCAACAGAAAAAATTACATTCAGCGCAGACCAAAGAGTAGACGACGAAATCGAAGTCACAATCACACCAAATTACGGTAATATTCAAACGTGCCGCATACCAGTCTGGTCATTATATACAAACTGCGAACTTGACGCATGCGACGGTCTTGATAGTTACAACGACCTTCGTGCACAAGGTTGCCTTGACGGAGAAATCGCTGTCTACACGCCATTTACACCAAAACGATCGCAAGATCTTTTCGGAACAAATCGAGGATTCTCATATGCTGCAGTGGCGTACGATGACTTTACGGTCACACCTGCAAACGGCGACCAATTCTCAGTATTGCGCTTTAGTAATGCAACTAACCTCAGCTTTGGCTCCATGGGTGCAACAAGAATCACTGGTACATTCCAAGGCGCAACTATACCGCTCTGCTTAGGCTTGCGCCGCATCGATTTCACAATCGGCGAAGAAAGCTACGACGCAAACAGCACGCTTTTGATTACATCATCAAAATCCATCAGCGGATTCTTCCAATTGGATGGCGACACATTCAGCAAAGGACCATTCACATTCATCGTGAAAGCGTGGTTGAGAAAATGAACAAACGAGGATTTTTCTACTCAGTGTCAGTTTTGCTCTGCCTATTCTTAGTCCTCGCATATTTTGCGAGCACAACACAAGTTATGAATGCGCAAGAATCAGCCCACATGTTCCGAGCAAAGGCAGTCGTTCTTGACAGATTCATCCGTGACTTTGAAAGATACTATGTCCCTAGATATTTTGAAACTGCCGCAGGGCCTGCAATCATCAACCTCACCAAAGAGAAAGGAATTTTCACCATCGCGAACATAGAAAATCTCATGCAAACGGGATCGGTTCCGGGCGTCACCATAAACACACTTCTTACCACTGATGAACTATACGACCAATCCATATCCACGTTGAGTTTTGCCTTCGTAAACGACGACTTCAACTATGAAATCATCGACGTACAGCAAGACAATAGAAATCTAATTATCACATTCGCATATGATTTCAGATTCGAAACCGACGATACCACGTGGGAAAAAAATAATGGACAATATGTACTTACAGTACCTATCGACGGAATGTATCACCCATCATATCCTGCAAACAGCTACATTGAATCGTCATGGGCAACAGTGAGTGGAACTTGCTATGCTAACATCATCATCACTGACGCAACAGCAGGTTGTTCAGAAGACTTCACGCCGCCAACGATAATCTGACTTTTGTTCCAATAAAAAACTCTGGGACTAATTTTTGGAGTTTCCATAAATATCATGAACCAATTCGAAAAATCTCCGCCATACGCATGATAACCGTATTGAAACCGTACAAAAAAACAAGTCTATGTTCCTGTCATTCCTCTCGATTGCAATCGCCGCAGGTCTTGGCATACTCATAGGCACAATAACAGGCATTCATGGGTGCAGTTTTCAGTAAAAACTCGTTCTATCGTAACTGACCACAAAGGCAATACAGCCTATAAAAACAGCCGTTCATTCCTTAATGAAATGGCAAGAGATAGAGAAATGAGCTACGATAGAATTGGAAACACCCGTATTCGGGATCATGGGAAGAAGAAAAGTATCTTCGATAAAGTCAATGAGATAAAAAATGACGTCAAGTTGATTTTACCAGAAGTAGAAGGCGAGAAGCTGATAGCAATGCTCTCCAAAATTCGTACGTATCTTGCCCATAAAAAGAAGGGTGTTCCTCTCGGTAGGCGAGGCTGGAAGGGCTTTCGTGATTTAACTGCAAATGAGCGTATTTTATACGAATACTTGCTCAAGCATGATCTTAATGCAAGTACCACCTATCGTTGGTTTATAGCCACAAGATTGCCTTCTGACGTGCAAGAAAAACTTTCCAAGAATCAAATCTCTATGCGTAAAGCAATGGAGCTTTCTGCCAATCGTAGACGTATGGCTATGAGTAATCAGGGTCTCTTGGTTATGGAAGAACTTCGAAATTTAATGAGGGCGTTATAAAATGAGTAATCGAAATAAACTTCCCGGAGTCTTTTATCCAGAGCATCTTGTCAAGATAATGGATGTTATTGACCGTCCCAAGGTGGGTGTTGCTGTGGCTCTTGCGTTCTTCTGTGGGCTTCGTATCAATGAGGTCTGCTCTCTTCGTATTGAAGATGTTGATCTTTCTTCCAAGAAGCTTAAAGTTGTCGATAGCAAGTATACGTTGCGTAAAAAGACAGGCTATGGGAAGGATCGGTATGTGACTCTTCCTGACCAGATGATTAATCCTTTGAGGAAGTGGGTTTCAATTATTGAGGGTGGCAAGTGGCTCTTTCCAAGCGATAAATCCCCGGATGCACATTTGAGAAAAAAGAGTTTGTATGAGCAATTTCATTTCTACTTGAAGAGGGCAGACCTGTGTATTCCTGAACGTCAAATTACTTACACGCAACGTGTTAATGGCAAGAAATTTGAGAGAACTATCAGCCGTCACAAATACTACTTTCATACTCTTCGTCATAGCTATGGCGTTTATTTGAGAAACAAGGGAGTGAGTCTTGATACTATAAAGAATGCCATGGGTCATGAGCGATACGATACTACTCTCGTTTATGCTCGTATAGGAACGGTTGAGATGGATAGAGAAATCAACCAAGCATTCGGCAATGCTCTTCGTTCACAAGTTATTCCACAAGAGCGAGTGTCACAAGCCCTTGCTCTTCCAAACAATTCGAAGTCACCTCTTGAGTTTCTTCAAATGCAACTCGTGGAAGGAAAAATCAGCGATGTCGATTATCAAAAAAAGCTGGCTCTTCTCCAGCAAGCAAATGTGAAGATGATACAATGAAAAAAATAAATCCTGAAAAGAAATTGACAATCCGTGTATCGGAGCGACAGTATGAATTAATGCAGTTGAAGAAGGAAGCTGCAGGTTATCTGAATCTTTCTGAATTCATCAGGAATAAAATTATTGGTAATGATTTACATGTTGAGAAAATGATTCGTGAAATTCATCACGAAGTTGTCAGAAAAAAGCAGTTATAGAACGTATTGCCACCCATCTTTCTTGATAGCATCTTTTCTTACTTCGTATTCGGGTAAAATACTTTTGAGTTGTTTCCAATACTCGCTACTATGGTCTTTTACTTTGATGTGGCAGATTTCGTGTGCTACAACGTGTTCTACTTGGCTTACTGGTGCCATGGATAGTCTGAAGTTGAAGATAAGCAAGTTCTTTGATGTGCAGCTGCCCCATCTTTTGTATTGATTCTTAATCATAAATTTTGGCGGTTCTATGCCAAGTCTTTTGCTGTATTTCTTGACGAGCTCTTCTACCTTTTCTTCTGTTTGTTGTCTGTAGAACTTCCAGATTGCGGCCTTTATGATTTTCTTTTCGTACTTCTTGGGTGTGTTAATTGGTAGGTTTACGCCGATGTTTCTTCCTATGATCTTGGCTTCTGCTCTTCCCTCTGCTTTCTTTACTTGTAGTCGGAATTGTCTTCCAAGGTAGAGGTATGTTTCTCCATTTACGTGCTCTTTGCTGCTGTCAAGCCGTGTTATCTCGTCAAACCATAATAATTGTTTTATTACCCAATCTGCTTTTTTCTTCACGAGTCTTTGAATGTGCTCTTGCTCCAAGTGTTTTGGTACTCGGATTTCTACCTCTTTCATTGGATAAACTGCAAGGGTTGCATTCTTTCTTTTGTCGCTGTATACGATGTCGTAGTTGATTGTTGTCGACCCGAATTGTATGCAGTCTTCAGTTATCATCTGTTGAACCTCGCTCTTGCCAAGTCCATCAGTTTGAGTGTGAGGCTTTCAATTAATTCATCGTCAAAGTTTGCAAGTCGTAGTATTCTTTTGATTCTTCTTCTCATCTCTCGTTTGACGTCGTCTTTGAATCCCCAATCAACAACTGCCAATTCATCAAGAGTTGCGTGTATTTCTTTTGCTGTCTCTTTATGATCTTTGTCTGGCATTTCTTGTTTGAGCAAGTTATAGAATGGGATGATGTGTTGGTCTATACCCATTTCTTGTGCATGCTTTTCTGGATGCCTCATGTCTTGAAGTACTGTGTCTACAAGTTTGAGTTGTATTGCTGCATTAATTCTTCCTTCTTTGAAATCTTTGATTATTCTTTCAAGTCTTTCTTTGAGTGATTCGTAGAAGATTGGATCTTCGTGTATCTTGATTTGTATTTCGTGTTTTACCGCATGTTCTATCTCGCTTGCTCTTGCTTCATCACTTGATAATCTCTTGATTTCTTCGTCAAAGCTCTTGCTGAAAATGCTTGTTGGTGCGATGAGGTGTGTTATTCCTTCTGCTTTGATGTGTTCTTCTATGAGTTGTTTTACTTTCTCGCTGCATTCATCAAGTGATAGTTGATCGTCCCTGTATCGGTTTCTCGCTCTTGTTCTTATCTCTGCAAGTAGTCTGAAATCTTTTACGAATGGCAGTGCGAGTGGATCTGGGAGTAGCATGTCCATGTACTTTGATAGTCGTAGGAAGAGCGTGTTGAATGTTGCTCTCTTGTCTTCTGGCTCGAGGTATGCTACACATTTCTCCATGTCTGGCAAGTATCCTGTAGGGAAGAAGTTCATTGCCACATTATGTGCTGCTTGTAATCTTGGAAGGTTTTCTTTTTTGTAGTCGAGATTTATGAGTCCTTCTGTCTCTTCTACGGTGAACATGTCAAGTGCTTCTTGCAAGTCTTGGCTTATTCCCCAATAATCTACAATGAGTCCGTATTGTTTATTTGGGTATGTTCTGTTAACTCTTGCGATGGCTTGTAGCAAGGTGTGTTCCTTGAGCGGACTGTCAAGATACATTACTTGTTCTACTGGAGCATCAAATCCTGTCAAGAGTTTATCGCATACGATGAGAATCTTTGGATCCGCTTCTTCTTTGAATTTTCTGATTATCTCCTGCTCGTCAGTTTTTGACTTGTGGAACGGTACGAGTGCTTCCACATCATTATGATTCTTGCTGATTAATACTTCGCTTGTTGGTGCTCCAAGGTCGTCAAGCATCTGCTTGTATTTCACAGCTGCATCTCTGCTTACTGTTACGATCTGTGCTTTGAAATTGTTTGGTGCTATGAATTTCTCAAAGTGCTCCAAAATGTTTAAGCAAATAAGTTTAATTCTTCCTGATGCCGTTGCTATAGCTTCGGGTGTTGCGTATTTCTTCTTTATCTTTTCTCGTTCTTTCTCGTCATAATCTCTGAAGATTCTATCGAATAATTGGTCGAGACTGTTATTGGTTACAGACATCTCTACAAGTCGTCCTTCATAGAAGATTGGAACAGTTGCTCCGTCAGCTACTGCTTGTTTATGGTCGTATACGTCAACGTATGAACCGAACGTGTCAATTGTGTTTCTGAATTTCTTGCTGATTGGTGTTCCTGTAAATCCTATGAATGTTCCATTCTTCATTGCCTGTCGCATGTTGGCTGCAAGCATTTTGTATTGTGTTCTGTGTGCTTCATCAACCAATACATAGACATTACTGCTCTCTGTAAGAACCGGGTAATCTTCAGCAGACTCTTGGAATTTCTGAATTGTCGTCATGACGGTCTGTCCTACCGGGTCTCTCAACACTTCCTGCAAATGATTTGATGAAGTGATGTGAGTTGGATTTGGGAATCCGCATCTGATGAATGTTCCTTTAATCTGTTCATCCAAATCAACCCTATCTGTTACTATGACGAGTGTTGGATTGTGCAAAGATTTTATTCTTCGTAATTTGACTGCAGTCCATAGCATCGTGAGGCTCTTTCCACTACCCTGCGTATGCCAGATTACTCCGCCTCTTGTGGATTTCCTCTTTTCCAAATCCTTGACAAGTTTGTTGACTGCTCGGTATTGCTGATACTTGCAGACTTTCTTTACAATCTTGTTGCCTTCTCTTTCATAGACAATGAAATTCTGAATAATGTCAAGCAAGTTTTTCTTTGAGCAAACACCGTATAAAAATCTGTCTTGTGGGCTTGCAATTCTTCCAAGTTCTTTCTCTACTTTTTCAAGAGAGTAAGGGTATGGTTCTTTCCATTCAGACCAATGTCTTTCCTGTGTGAAATTTGTTGCATACTTGGTTTGGTCTTTGAAAGTGCTGACTACAATTTGTACTGTGTTGAATAATTTTGGACAACCAACGTTTCGGTATTTGTCTTCTGATTCTTGGTATCTGAACATTTGCAGCATACCTTCAGCCATAGGACTTCTCAATGTAGGACTCTTACATTCTATCACAACAATGGGTAATCCATTAATGAATAAGACGATGTCTGGCTTGTTTTCTTTATAGTGCAAAATTCTGAATTGCCTGACAAGGTGATACTCATTATTCCCCTCGTAATCAATGAGATTAACGTCCTGACTTTTCTGACCAAGACCATCAAGTTTATCCTGAATAACCGTTGTTCCTCTCTCAAGCATGCCTTGAATTTTCTCATTTGCTTCCATCGTACTGGATGCTTGTATTTGGATTACTGACCTGATAACTCTATGAATGTTCTCATCACTGATCCACGGATTAAGACGCTTGATAGCCTTCTGAAAAATCGGAACAAGAACTACTTCCTTCAAGGAACCACGCATCGCTTCAGTCTCCTGACTCGAGAGTTCTGTCCAACCCAACTGCTCTGTCAACACCTTGACAGCAGGATCTTCAACTTCCAATAATTCTTTCGGATCGTGACTCATTGTATTACACCTTCACTCGCATCTCACCAGACAATAACTTCTGCATGAGTGATTTCTTTAAATTTGATAATCTTTTCTGCTTCTCGTTTTCTTCATTCAAACGATTATCGATTCCATTAAGTATTTTCACAATCTCCTTTTGCTCATTTAATGAAGGAATGACAATCATGAATCTTTCAAATTGCTCTCTTGACAAATAAGCTATAGTGGTTCCGTTTGATAATAACTGAAGCCTACTTGCATAAAAGGTCATCAGATAATAAAGAAATTCAATTTCTATGTGTTTCTTTGGTATGATGCCGATAAATGTCTGATTGGTTACAAGATCACGACCTGCAATTGCACAAACTCCGAGTCGGGCACTACACGAACAGATGACTGTTCCTTTCGGAAAGACCTTTAAATTCCATTCCTTAATAATGCTCTCGTCTACGTATCGCCCTTCTGTTGAATCGTATAAATACTTCCCATTGAAGTCTTCTATACGACACCAAGGAATTACGCCTGAAAATCTCTTTGGTTTGTCCCTCATAGGCACTATCAGTTGTTCTGTATGTTTTCCGAGAGGTTCAACAATCCACTCTTCAGGTATCTCTCCGATCTCTGTTTGTTTGAACTTCTTGTGTTTATTTGGTATGCCTGTTGTGAACAATGTATGCATCATTCCTTTCTTGATGTTCTCACATTGGGCTATAATCTTGTTCGTTTCTTCAATGTTCTCATCGACAGTTGTAAGAATTTCAGCAATTTTATCTTGTTCTGATTTTGGCGGATAAATGAAAGTTGATTCAGTGAGAAGTTTAAAATGCCTACTGTATCCCAAGTTTTGAATCTTCGTATTTAAAAGCAAGTAGTATCCAAATTTTTTATTAAGTATCTTTGTATCGATTAATTGAGTTCCATCTGCACCGACCACAAAATCAAAAGTAACGTATTTAAGGAATCTGGTATGATCTCCAAATACAATAATTCCTTCTGTAGGTTGAAACTTTTTCGATACTTCATCCGTATACGCTACTATAAAACTTTGACCTTGGTCGATAACTGGCAATTGACCTGTTTTTTTGTATTTGGTTCGTTGGATTTGAAATTTTTTGGTATTTATTCTGATAAAGAGGGCTTCAAATTTATCTTTTCTCCATCCATCTGGAATTTTATTAACCATCTCATGACCTCTTTATTACAACTACCATGATGGCGAGAATTACAAAGAATACTCCGCCAAGATAGCTCCAGCCACTCCACCCCAAGAGTTTCGGTGCGAAAAAGCAGAAAACTGCTGCAAGACCGAAAATGCTCTCGAGAGCTATGTTGTAAAGTGTGACATTGTTGCTCATAATCCAAGCTCCTTGAGGTAGTTGTTCATTTTCTCTTCAACGTCTTTTCTTTTCTTCTCGACTTCGTGCAGTTCTTTGACTGCTGCTTTGATGTCGATCTCTTCTTCTTCTGGAGTTACATCGATGTATCTTGAAATGTTCAGGTTGAAGTCATTCTCTGCAATTTCATCGAGAGAGACTGCTCTACAATACTTCTCAATTGGCACGTTGTCGTGGTAAGCCTTGACTATCTTATGGATGTCTTGGTCTCGCAAGTGATTCTGATTCTTGCCTTCTTGATACTCGTCAACACCATTGATGAAAATGACTTTTCCTTTTCTGTCAGCAGGCTTATTCTTGTTGATGACTATGATTGCTGCAGGAATGCCTGTTCCGTAGAAGAGGTTCTGTGGCAATCCTATGATTGCTTCAATCAAGTCTTCCTTGAGCATGTTTTCTCTGATTCTTCCTTCTGCTGCTCCACGGAATAATACTCCGTGAGGTACAACTACTCCAAGCTTTCCTTTCTGGTTCAAAGTTGCTACCATGTGCTGGACGAATGCGAAGTCTCCTCTTGTTTTTGGAGGAACGCCATGTCTGAATCTTCCAAAGCCATCGTTTTCTGCTGTTTCAATACCCCATTTGTCGAGAGAAAAGGGAGGATTTGCAATTACTCTGTCAAAGAGCATGAGTTGTCCATCAACGAGCAATTTTGGATCTCTTATGGTATCTCCTTTTCTGATGTCTGCGTCTGGGAATCCGTGCAAGAGCATGTTCATTTTGCAAATACCCCACGTACCCATGTTCTTTTCTTGACCATAAAGCGAGAGATTCTTTGCATTTCCTTTGTGTCTCTCAACATAGTGTGCACATTCTATAAGCATGCCACCCGATCCACATGTTGGATCGCAAGTTCTCATTCCCTCTTTTGGTTCAAGTAATTCTACTATGAGCTGCACGACTTTACGAGGAGTATAGAACTCTCCGCCTTTCTTACCTGCATCATCTGCAAACTTCTCTATCAAGTATTCATACACATTACCGAGAAGGTCAGGATTTTCAAGGTCTTGATTTTTCATTGGGATAGTCGAGAAATGCTGAACAAGTCGCAGAAGTGTTCCATCTCTTTGCTTGACATCGCCAAGCCTGTCGCTGTTGAAGTCTATCGATGCAAGAACTCCTTCCATAACCGGATTTCTGTCTTCAAGTTCTGCACATGCTTTATTGAGTGAGTCTCCTATCTGTGATGTAAGCTTTCTGATTTCCATCCATCGTGCACGTGACGGTACGAAGAACTGGTGCTCATCTGGATCTTCCCATGCAAGCTTCTTGTCGCCTGTTTCTTTTTCTATCCTTTCTGCTTCTTCTTCGAATACATCGGAGAGTCTCTTAAGGAACAGCATACCAAAGATGTAGTTTTTATAATCAGAAGAATCAATTGATCCTCGAAGTATGTCTGCTGCTTCCCATACTTTTGCTTTCATTTTGTCGAATGTTAATTTTTCCATAGTATTGTTCACCCCATCATGTTTTGGACGACTGAATTGTTAATCTGCTTTCGCAAGTCTCGCTCTCGTTCCATAAGCGTATCGTATTCCTTGGAGAGCTGCAGATAGACTGCAAGCTGTTTTTGTTTCTCCATTGGTGGAACAGGAATTGAAATCTCAAGAAGTGCTCTCTCACTCAAGAACTTCTGTGCAATACCTGCTGATCTGGCATGCAATTCTTGCTGTCCTTTTGGACTGTTGAGATAAGCGACCACCAGCTCTGGCTGGATTTCTGGTTTGAGTTTGAATGCGATAAGATTTGCACTGATGATTGCATCCTTCTCTTTTTGGCTGGCAACTCCTGCCTTGAATGCTGATCCTTTGACTGTGACTATGACATCATTTGGTTCAATTCTGGTCTTGGCAAAGGCATCTGTTTCCTTCACATTGGCTTGGGTTACAGTCTCTTGATTGACTCTGCCATCTACCACATCCCGAATGTTTATAAACTGAACAAGCTTCCCTTCTGGTTGGAGATAGTATGATGACAGCCCTCGCTTGGTTTCGACGACAAGGTCTTTCAATACCTTCTTGGGTATTGTCATACTCGACGTTTGTAATGTTTGTTTCTTCATAGAAATAAGAAAGAAGGTCAAGTATTTAAATGTTTCGGTGATAGGTACTCTGGGACTTATTTTACGCTGGAGTGAATTAAATTCAGAATCAATTCTTTCTGTAGATTCGGATGATTTTTTTCTCTGGCGGAATAAGTCCAAACCTTTCAAAGTCTTTCTCAAGAGCACTCAAAACTTGACCTGCAGCTATGCTTGCGTCTATAAACAATTCATCAGTTCTGGCTCTCGCCCGTATCCGCATAAGATCTCGTAGAAGGTCATCCCTCATCTCAAGAATTTTAATCTGATAATAAGCCTTCATGTGTTCAGGATAATGCTCTTTTTGTAGCTCAAGTATGTATCGATAGTATGTTCTACGGCTGATTTCAAGCTTTTTCTGCACTTCTACCGGTCGTAAACCCATAGCTATGAAGTACCTCATCTTGATTAATCGTATCTTTACTGCCATTTTATCTGCCATTTATTCATTTCTCTCCTGATTTTGTGCCGAATCGTGCCAATCTTTTTTCTGAAATGTAGCGGAATTGTCATTTTTTTCTTCTTTAAGTTCCCTTTCCCACTTTTCTATCCGATGGATAAAACTTTCAAGATTCTCCATCGCATTCTTCCCAACCAGCTCGGCTTCTGCATCTCCATTGGAAGCATCAAGGTGAATAAGATCTGAAACGTAACGGAAGTTCGCTTCTTGAGCAAGTTTTGCCATTCTTGTTCCGAGGAGTGCAACATGATTTACATGAACTCGAGTCTTCTCCTTGTCTATCTTTATCTGAAAAAAGTCTTCCAAGTATTTTATGAGGGGTTCAACGTATTGGATTTGTGCCAACTCATAAACTTCAGCGATAGATTCAGAATGATAACCCTCAACCAAAGCCACAATCTTTGTTTTTCCATAATAACAGATAGTAGTATCTTTAATTGTAAATTTTAATCCGTGGTATTTTGAATTGGAAATTGGAACACACAGATTACGAACTGAATCCAGATTTTGCGGCGGATAAAATGAAGTAAATGTAATCTGAATCTTATGTGGACGAAGCCGCTTACCAACAATCGAGACATTCTTAAGAACATCCGCCATAACCTTTTTGCCCTTTGTTGTTAAGAGATACTCTCCACGCACATTACTTTCTACCAATCCATACGCTTTAAGTTTGGAAAAATTATAAGATAATGTTGAATCAGGCATCTTGAGTGAAGATGGAAGAATTTCTATAATCTCTTTTAACGTCAATAACTCGTGTTCATGGTGTGTTTCCATAAGCCTTACAAAGATTAACAAGCTTTCCTGTCTGGCATTCAATCGTAGCCCTCTACCCCCTGCCCAATTCCTACTTTTTTTCCAACTTTTTATTTCCATGATCTCTATCTCCTTCCAAGAGTAATTTAATTTCTCGAAGTATGGTCAAGGTATGGAGATCATCACGAGTCATGCAATCCCGTGCATACTGACTTATGGTCGTATGACCGAAGTTCGCCATCCTGTTCTTGATGAGTTCGTATTGCTGTTCAGTTACACGAATCATCAATTTTCGATTTCCTTTCATCGTCTATGTATTTCTCCAAACTTATTCTGACAATTCCGGAGATGGATCTTGCGTTCTCCTTTGCATGTTTTCGTAACTTCTCAACGAGCTTTTCAGGCATACTGATTGTTATGTTCATGTTATGTAGAATTCCATAGAAATACTTAAAAATACTGATACATTATTGTATGGTTATGAGAACCAAGAGCGATGAAGTCATGCAAAAGATTGCTTCAATCTTTTTTTCAGATTGGTATGTACC
>DATGWN010000026.1:0-17767 GCA_035299465.1 Acidobacteriota bacterium
ATTGATTCGAGTGTCGTCACCTGATTAAATTTCTTTTTGAAACAGACATCGACAAGGTACCAATACGGTTTTTGCGTTGTCGCTTTAGGTTCGTAGTATTCGCTTTTTTTGTCAAATTGTGTGGGATCAGCTCGTGCCTCGCTGCAAACCTCTGCAATGCCTGCGACGCCTTTCGGCTCGGAGTTAGAATGATAGAATAATACTTTGTCGCCTATTTTCATCTCTTTCATATAATTTCTTGCTTTGAAATTACGAACGCCAGTCCACGCAGTCTTTTTGTCTTTTTTCAAGTCGTCTATTGAGTAAACACTCGGTTCGCTTTTCATCAGCCAATATTGCATATTTCCTTTCGTTTATCTTCGTATTTTTGAAGGTTTTGTATTTTGAGAGAGATACTTACTTTATGCGAGTTATGAGATTTATGCGATAATTCTTATTCGTGTTTACTATTAGATGCAGTGTATTTCTATTATTGCCCATATATTCTACAAGTATGCATAGACATACGCCGTCATTATATTCTCCAAAATCACATATTTATTGTTGAACATCGTTCACGGAAGGTATCGCTATGAAATCACAAACAGTTGCAGGTGCAAAAAAAGATATAACTAGTGCAAAGAAACAAGTCAAAACGACTTTTACGGACGCGAAAGACAGTATTGTCGCGCTTGAAAAACGCGCAGAAGAGTACGTTGCTAAAAATCCGAAAAAGGCAACGGCGATCGCTGCCGGTGTTGGCGTTGCAGTGGGAGCATTAGGCGTTGCCCTTATGCGGCGAGGGATGGCTAAACGGGCAGCCAAATCTATGCGCGAGGATGAAGTTGTTACAAAGTAAATGCCGAGATATTTTTTATTTTACCTTTAACGGGCTGTAAAATGTACGCCATACACGCATATAGGGCAGTATAAGCGACGATGTTATATACTTAATCATATATATTACTCTATATTAGTCCAATTGGGATATTTGTAACAATTTGACAGCCCGGTGCCACATCTTCGCAACCATTTTTCATGCCTTTGTTTTTAACTGGGTTATTCGTGCGGGCTTCAATTGCGTCAACACGAGCCTATATGAACATCACGGGGAAGAAAGAGCAAAAAAAAATTGTAGAGACTAATCTAGCCATACTTCTCATACAGATAGAAAGATTTGAAAGACCTGGACGCGTTGTTGTTGTGACTGATATACAGATGCCTGTGCAGCTGGAATTGATGAGTTTGCTGTCACATAACCAGATTTACAATGCGTCTGTGGTCTCTGAACCCAAATTACTGGATTTTTTGGTGCGTAATCCAACAGATGTTGTCGTTTTGCCGGCAAGCTTGTCAACGAATTCGGCACAATCTTTATGGAAGTCTGCTCAACTTATAGATCCAACTATTTCCTTCATATCATATAGCAAAGATGAGTTGCTGCCAGAAGGAGAGCGATACGTAGGTTTTGAACATATCAAGCATTATTTTATGGATGACGAAGCAAAAACATTGCTGATAAAAGGTATCAAGACTGCGAGTAGGCGCACGTATGCGAAACGACGCTCACTTGCAAATCGCTGGTTCTTGCCGATTATGGAGCGGTTCATAACGGAACAATCAAACAAGGAAACTTTTTCCGCAGTATATGCGCCGCATCTGCCTATTTTAGTGAGTGATACCGACGCACGACATCTTGCACTGCAGTATGAGAGATACGCAACTATCGAGTCTGCGCTCGTGGATAATTCTCAAGAAGGTATTCGTAGATTGCGGTTCCTAAAGTCAAATCCACAAGATATCCTGTCTAAAAAAATGGTGACTTTTGGCATAAAGAAAATGCAAGATCAAGAATATTTTGATGCGCTAGCGCTACAAAAGTACTTGCGCGAGGTGCATCCTGACTTGGCTGCACGATATTCGATTTGGCTTTTGAGCGCCAAGCATGAAAACTCTCGCTACGTCGCATTTTCATTGTTCCAGTCTATGGACTTGAGCGATTGCTTTTCCATACTTTCAAAGACAAAGTCCGCGCAAGGGCCAATAATCATAGATTCAATTTTGAAGGAAAATCTACACACGCTTGTCCGATTACAGCGCCCCTTGCCCTCTCACGATATTCAGACGACTGTTGCGAACATAAAACAAGATTATGTAAAGAAGACATCTACTGCACTTGAGCACCTGATGCAACATTCTCCGCATCGAATTCCAACAGAAGAAAGACGAGCGTTACTTCGCTCACTTGATTCATTTTCCTGGCTCATGCCTGAATCCATTACTCAGAAAGATGCATTTGCCCAACTGGGTTTTTCAATATTGGCAGATAACAGTCCTAAAAATAGCGGACTGGAATTTTCGAAAAAACCAAGCGGCCCACGAAAATTACTCGCATATTTTGCGACGAACGGCTTTCAAAGTATGGAGAGAGACGAGATAATAAGGGCCAAAGTCGCACGAGTATACAGAGTATATGAAGCAACTTCGCGCAAAGGACATCGACTTGAAGATGTCGTGCATATTCTTTCTAGTAACGGTCTGATGCTCACAGAACAGAGCTATGCTGGCTACCGTAATCTATTCTTAGGTAATCTAATGCAGCAGCAGGATATATCGATGATTCCTGACGCGTGGTATGGCGCACTCTTAGCAAGTGGACCAGGTATAGGTTGGTATAAGAGTTTGCGAAAACAACATTTGATTTCGTCACAATATCTGGATAAAGTGCGATTACGGTTTTTACACGGTGAAATCACCGGCGACGAGCTGAATAAAAAAGTTGAGGAATACGTTGATTTACGACAAATGTGGGCAAACCGTGCAGGCTTTTTTGTACGTCATTGGCAATCAGTAAAGGATGGAACGGCGATGTATATCGAAGCGCAAAAGACACCACCATCACAGCATCCTGCAGTGGTTATTCCCACGAAACGTGCGTACAAAATTGCATCCGAGATGTTAGCAAACGTCGACATTGCACGTATTGCATCGTTTACCGAACGATACTTTGTTTCCCAACCAAACTTTATACCATATCCACAGTCAAATTCGGGTCGTCTTGCAGAGTGGGAATAGATTAATAAGGACACCCGTCCGAAAAGACGGTATGAGCACACGAAATATCCTTGGCGCGATATTCATCACTTTTGGCATTATCGTGCTGTTTATGCTGGCATTCACAGAGAAAATAGAGCCAGTGAAGGTGATCTCCGAACCGACAGGCATCGATTCCATGGATCTGTACACGGCGTTTTCAACATATCGCTATCTACTGATTTCTGATGTGACATTCAACCGCGGGTCATTAGTTGCGTATTCAAACAATAAAACTCCCTCATGCATCATCATGCGAGATACAAATGGTACTGGTGCGCCTAAGAGAACGCTTTCAAAGAATTTTTATAACACAACAATAGTCGAGCGCACGAACGACAGCGTTTCTGTTCGTCTTTACCTGCCAAATGATGTTGGAATCTATCGTGTCATATGTATGGGTGAGTCGCTACGCGCTGGCGATTTAGAAGAAATGACGGAAGGTATTGTCCAAATAGATACGTCTGAACTTCGTTACCAGTAATACAATCTTTTTACTTTCTCTTACTTGAACTGTCGAATGACGGTGGAGAAATCTTGCGCTGCGCCGTTCTCTTTTGCTCGCGCGGTTATGTTATAATACGTCTGTAATTTTTCGTTTGCTATTTGTGTGTCGATGAGGCTATTGTCATAGAGATAGTCTGCGGCGTACCCGGGAAAATTCCAAGCAATGCTCCAAGGCAGTCTGCCAGGGAATGCTTCGTTTGCATTCTTCGCAAGCTCCGTCGTGCATGTGGTAAAAAGCGTATTGTAAAAGTCAGGTCTTGTCTGCAGCTTATTGGTTTTGTTTACCATCTGCATGAACAGTTTTTGCACATTCTGCGACGAAGTATTGATTGGGTACATATACAGCGGATTTCCTTGCACGATGCGCTTATTGATCAGATCTCGTTCGTCGCCCCAGATATAGATTATCTCGTATCGATTCCACAGACCGATGAATGGGCTGAAAGTCTCGTTCTTTTCGAATCTGCCTTCGACCGAAACTGCAACTGTTGTGCCGTTCTCAAACTCAAACGAGAAAAACGTGTGGGCAAATCCGTCAAATTTATCGAAGGGTTCAACGATGTACCACAATCGCTTAAGGGTTGCGGTGTCGTATGTACGGTTGTAACGGTCTACATGCAATGGGTCGTAGGAATAGTTTCTGACGTTTTGTATCGTTACCAGAGTATTATTTATCTGCGCTGATGCAAGGATTGACTGTTCGTCTACCCAATTTCTGTCGTTTCGGGGAATTCTTATGAAAATAAGTAGCAGCATAACGACAAATAATGTAAAGAAAAGTCTTCTTCCCGGATGCTTGATTTTTTTCGCCAATACGGGCTTTTTTTGGTTTTGTGTTTAAGAATGTGTTGCTCTCTGTCGGTATTTTGCGTTTATTAGTACTGTCGCCGTGATATGATGTAACTGGCTATGCCTAGTATGATAGCAAGGACAAGAAAGAGTACATACCGCGGTAGATTCAGTTCGTCTGTGAGGTAGAAACTGAGGGCTAGTACGAGAAAAACGGCGCAGGAAAGCAGGCATGCGAAGAGCGTCAGCAACTGAAGTGAACGTTTTTGCATTTGCATCGCTTTGAGCTGTATGACATCGAGGATTTTTTCCGTGGTTTGCTGTAGGGTGTCTTGAATCGTTTGCACAAAACCTTGTAAAATTGATTGTACGAGCGCCGTCATGGTACTTCCCACCAGACCTAAACTGGACTTCTTTTCCTTTGCCATATGCACGTAATGGGATTTATTACATTTAATAGACTCGTATGAGTATGCATATGTGTTAAAATGTTATAAAGTCTCATTATTACCAAGACGGTATGGAAATCGAACTCAGATGTAAAGCCCCATCGCATATCCACGACCGAGTTCTATCACTGCGAGCGGTCAAAAAGTCACAGAAGATAGAAGATGATGAATATTTCAAATTCGCACTCGATGTGGAACGTAAATTAGTTTTACGCATTCGCAGAAAAAACACAGGTGAATCACTATTGACTTTCAAAGGTTCTTCAAAGGCGCCAGAAGACACCGCATGGCAAGAGTGGGAGACAAGTGCAAATGATCCAGAAGCGCTAAAGAAACTTCTTCTCTCTAATGGGCTTGTTTCAGTAGTACGTATTGTTAAGAACAGAACTACATACAAACTCGAAGATTTTGAAATTAATGTAGACGAGATACAAGACCTTGGAACATTTGTTGAAGTCGAATTGCAGTCCGAGGATTTTGTTATTGCACATAAACGAATTCGGGAACTCCTCGCACGCATGGACATTCATGAGAGAGACATCATAACAAAAGGCTATGTACCGTTGATGATTGAAAAAAACGCCCAGCAAAATTAAGATTTAAGGCGCATCACCGCAAGATGCATTCTTTTTCTTATTCATTTTCCGCAAATCTTTCGGTTTTTCTCGAGAAGGATTAATAAGCGCGTTTTCCATTAAGGGAATACATGAATCCACAGCCGTTTCATCAGTCAACGCCATGGACGTGTGGTCCATCGTGCGCAATGATGGTGCGCAGCATCTTTGAGAACTATGTC
Organism: Acidobacteriota bacterium; assembly: GCA_035299465.1. Lineage (GTDB taxonomy): Archaea > Nanobdellota > Nanobdellia > Woesearchaeales > DATGWN01 > DATGWN01. The sequence continues at coordinate 5,614 of DATGWN010000026.1, forward strand.
CCAACTGCAGAGGACGAAAGAAAAATCTGGGATCAAACGCGAACTAGCTCAAAGTATCCATACTGCACCCACCCAAGACTTGCATCGTATCTTATGCAGCAGGGCTACCACGCGCAACTATGGCACACGAATGAGGCATTCTTTACTTGGCCGTTTGCGGACAAGACGTCTGCACGATTCTGGGACTTTCGAGCACGGATGAAATTGTACAATTCTTTTGTTTCCACCGCTAAAGTGGAGGGTCTGGGTTTGCGCGTTGCTCCAATCACCCAACAAGATATCTGCGATCGACTTGAACATGGCAATGTCGCTCTTGTCATGACTAAAATTGGAAACGAATCAATCTTTCACCACATATTGCTGTACCAAAAAAATAAGGCAGGATATGATGCCCTTTGTCCGCTGCGCGGCAAACTCAATCTCACCTATGAACAACTTGAAAGCGACATGTCTCTTCCGTTTGGGAAGGGGATGTTGTGGGTGTGGAGGTAAACTATGGAAAAAAACAAAGGCGCAAATGCGATTTGTGGTGCAGGTTCAGCAACAGGCACACGATTCAGCTTTGTATGGAAAGGTAACTAAATGAGTTCGGACATGTCTGTCGAAAAGCTGGCGCGCGAATTAGTCATGGACTTTCACGACAGCCATGTCTTTCCGTTCCCAGCATCACGAGCGTCACAGATACGTGCAGCACACGCAGATCTGTTCACCGACTTGCAAGCGCTTGTCACACTGAGTCGTACATCTCGCGATGCGCAACTGTTACTTCTTTTTGGTATAGGGTTGGAAAAAGACCAGAAAGAATATGTAAACATACGGCAACACGAGTTGATAAAAACTATTACGAAAGAATACGGTTCTTACCTGCAGTTTCTTTGCCACATCAAAGGGATTGATATCTCGACGCTACTTGACGCCTGTGCTAACGTGTTGTCTGGCACAGAAGTTGTCTACCGGAGTCTGCTGCAAAAAACGAGTATAACGCACGAAAACGATGTTGGCCGCATCATGTCAGCCACTACTGCGACGCTAGCGGATAGCGCCAGTGTCGTTCACAGAGTGCTACAGGATATTCCAACATCAAACTATATTCGATTCTCATTCACTGAACAAAACATCATCTTTCTGAGCCCTATTTGCGTACCTAGCGATATTCTATTGACGAGCGCGAACGTCATTGATAGCCACTTCATGATGAGCGGATTGTATCATGAGTTAGGGCACGCATTATCGCTCACGAGCATAGCCGCGTCAAATAGCCTTTATGCACGAATTGAGATAAATGATATCAGCGAGGCAATTGCTTTTCTTATGCAAAATGTGCACGAACAGTCATGCCCGCAGTCTGATTTGATTAAATGGTACAGATTGTTCAATTTACGACGATGCATCAAGGGCATGCTTTTAGAATATGCTTCAGAGTCGTGTGACATGACGCACAGCGAGTTTAGCAAGGCCATGCAAGAGGCTGTTTTTATGACGCTGGATGAACAGAGCGCTGTTGCATTGTCGTCGTCTTATTACATGACGCTGGACTTATTGCTGGCGGAGTTTCTTGCTGCGCAATTCCAAGTCAAGACAGTTGCTGATGTCGTTTGCGTCAGTGAGAAAGTGATGAAGAATGGTGGCAAGATATCTATAGGTCAGATAGGTTTTGATGTCTTCAATGTGAAAAATATCGTGCAGAGGTTCTCATGATTGCATCACATATTGAAAAACCGGGCGTAGTGCAGCGATATTCTACACGTAGATTGGAGCAAGAGCCACACATAGAGACATATGTGCGAGATACTATTGCATCGCTTCGCTTAAAATCCCTCTCGACAGTGAATGGCACAGTATCGGGAAACATCGAGGAATTCGTGCAAGATCTCATGTCTGCATGGAACGAACATAATTTGTTATGTGATAAAATTGATGTTGCACTGGCGGCGGCACCTGCAGATGATACTAGTTATACTCAGAAGGTCCTCGTACCGTTGTATCATCAGATGAAGGACGTGGATTCCCAGAAGCGCGCATTGTCAGTATTAATTAAGCCGCATCTGGAAGCGCACGTCGCAAAGGTAACTAAACATCCCAGAGAATTGCGTACATTACTGACGCCACAGTACCCGAGTTACTGGATCGAACGGGCATATGATTTGCAGAAAATGACAGACTATGATTTCGCACACAAGTATACGAGAGGTTCTCGAATTCTTCTGGAGCGATGGAAACCGAGGTTCTATGATGAGTCTGCAACAGTTCAACGAACAGCGAACTTCTCATTGTCTTCTTTGACGCCGGTGCAGCAATTATTGACTATTGACAACACGCTCGAATATCGTTGGACAGAATCTCTCATCGGTATTCCAGACTACTTTTTACGAGAACGCATCGCTGGCCTGATGGATGTCAAAGTCAATCTATTTGACACAAAAGAATTTGATCGTAATCTTGAAAACACGCTTGGGAGGAAATCATGAAACTAGAATATCTTGGAAAGGGTCTTGTCGCGTCAGACGGACAGATTCGAGGCAACGTATTCAATCTTGAATCAAGTGCAACGCCACCGTGCGAAGCGTATGTCCTCGTGGCTAAATACACGCAGCCTGAACTTGTCAAATACATGAGACAAGCGCTTGCCATTGTGACTGAAGTAGGAGGAATCTTGTCTCACGCAGCAGTCGTATCGCGTGAATTGAATATACCTTGCATAGTCGGCGTACAAAATATTACACAGAGCGCAAAATCGCTTGACACCATATGCGCGGATATGGATTCTGGAGAGGTCTTTCGATGTTCCGATTGACGGATCGATTAGAACGTTCGTTGGTTGGAAACAAAGCGTACAACCTTTCGCTTCTCAGTGGATGTGGAAAGATTGTCGACGGTTTTGTGATTTGTGCAGATGAGCCACTTGCGCAAGAGTCTCTTGCGTCTGTGGTGATGCCCAGCAACACCTACTGTGTACGGTCTTCAAGCAACATGGAAGATGGACAGACACAGTCACACGCTGGGCAATTCATGACTTTGACCAATGTTGCTGCACGCGATCTTTATGAGGCGATTACTCGTGTGCGCGCATATAATCCGGTGAACGGACAGAGAATTCCTGTTCTTGTGCAGCGCAATATAGATACGGCATTTGCAGGTGTTGCGTTCACGCGCCATCCTGTTTCGCGTTGGGATGTGGACGTGCTAGAATATGTCCGCGGAAGCGGAGAACAATTAGTGAGTGGCAAAGTCACTCCAACGACGCTTGTTCGTAAACATGGAGTAGTATCTTACATAGCGGGGGAAAAATCCCTGCCAGCTGAGCAAATTCATGCAGTCTGTGACCTTGCTCGTCGGTGTGAGAACTATTTTGGTTGTCCGCAGGATATCGAATGGGGAATAGAACGAGAAACACACGAGTTGTATTTATTTCAATCGCGAGCGATCACAACTATTCGCTGAGCGGAGTCAATAATCCTAGCATTTGTTCTGACTGCTCTGCGCCAAATTGGTATATGTTCGTGGTTTTGAGTGTGTGTTGTTTGTCGTCGAATACTGCCGTGCCATTTATAATGATATTAAAATCTGAATCGACGCACTGTTCAAATTGAATTGATTTATTCTCTAGCTTTGACGCAAAGTTGTATGGTTCTAAACCAGTATAATTCGTATTCTCAAATGCGATGCACGTTTTTCCTTGGTTTGCATTTACCAGCGATTTGTATGCGTTGATATATTGCTGCGCTTCTTGCGAAGGTGCGCATGTTTTCTTTTGTGTATACGAGTCATCTTCACAATAGAATGCGCCAGAAGGACCGACTATGTATTTTCTGATGACAGTATATGTGCCTTTGTCAGTAAACGTGAGCGCTTGCGTTGTGTCGTTGTATGCGTACCGATATTCTCGAATTATGTTTTGGATTGGCGAACCGTTACGGACAACAACGCCTCCTCGGGCTGTTTCAATATAAGGAAAGGACGATACATAATCGACGACTACGCCGACTTGCTCTTGTTCGGATGTTTGTTGGATTTGCGCGGAGCAACCGGTGAGAAGTAAGAGTAGGAGTAAATACTTAATCTGCATGGTGACTTTTCTTACTGTGGATAATATAAAGTTTGTTCTGAATGCGCATATGTCCGTATGCTTGTTGCTGCACATCATTTTTATATCTCCGAACGAATAATGAATACATGAGAAAAATACTACTACTATTTCTAATCGGGATGCTTTCCCTGCTAGTCGCATGCACTGTCAGTCAAAATAACTACGATGACGAGGACGACGATCCCGACAATATAACATACAATATCACAAACCGAAACATAACTAACAACAATATCGCAGGCAATACAACGATAGTGAATCGAACTGTTATCAATACGACAACTATAATCACCAATACACCTAGTGATTCCAACCGAACTAATTCTGTGTCCACTACCACGCTGCTCGGCGCAAATATTTCTAACGTAACTACCCGAAACATTGCGAGCCCCTTGGGATTTCTTGCCCGCCCTAATGATACGAGACCGTATCCTGGCGTTGTGATGATTCATGAATGGTGGGGACTTAATGACAACATAAAAGAGATGGCAAAGATTCTTGCGTCGGAAGGTTATTCTGTTTTTGCAATAGATTTGTATGGCGAAGTGACAAATAATATGTCGCGAGCGCAAAATCTCTCATCACAAGTACGAGCAAACCAAGACGAGGCACTTGCGAAAATGCAAGATGCGGTTGAGTTTTTACGTGAGGAGGAGGATGCAACTAATATCGGATCTGTTGGCTGGTGCTTTGGCGGAGGCGAGTCGCTCGTCCTATCTGTAAACGAACCTCTGGATGCTACTGTCATATATTACGGCACACTCATAAACGACACGCGCCAGCTTGAGCGAATCGGCGGTCCTGTATTGGGCATATTTGGCACGAATGATACATCAATCCCGGCTGCAAGTGTAACTGCGTTCAACAAAACGCTTGATGACGCAGGAATAGAGCGAGACATTTATCTGTACCCTGGTGTAGGACACGCATTTGCTAATCCTTCAGGCGCAAATTTCGCGCCGACTCAAACGAGGGATGCGTGGTTTAAAACGCTTAGATTCTTAGAAGAAAACCTTAAATGAAGTGAGTAAACAGATAATTTTTTCCACAAGGCTGGAATGTCTTACGTAACCTGATTCAGAAAAGAAATGACCCCAGAGGGATTTGAACCCTCGGCTTAGAGATTAAGAGTCTCTCACTCTAACCAGGCTGAGTTATGAGGCCGTTACGAGACTGAAACTGTTGTTTATTTATAAAGATAATCAAATTTCCAATCAATAAGTATATATTAAGGCAATCTTTGAGAAACTGTGTGGTAACCGATTTTTTCAATAAATTCTCCAGTAAGTTGCAGCAAACTGCGGCAATGAAAATATCCGACCATAGAATCGGCATGAGTTTTGCCGTCGGAACGTTCTTTGCGCTCTTGCCTATCTCAGTCTTTGCGGTCGGGATTTGCGTCACACTCATCTTTTTCTTTCGAAAATTGCACAAATTGTCGCTTTTTCTGTCATTAGTCTTTTGGAATCCGCTTTGGAATGTGCTCTTTTTTGCACCGGCGGTGACTATTGGTCAATTCCTATTAGGAGATGCGAAACTCTTTGATACGATACCATACCTAGGCAAGATACTGTCTGTCTCCCAAGACTATATGGTAGGCATCTCAGTTATTGCGATCTACATGTCGCTTCTGAGTTATTTTGCAATAAGACTCGTCGTCAAATTACACAGAATAAGAAGATTAGAAAAAGAACTTACCATGCCGCCACAAGAGCGCCTGAAACGACGAATGTGACTAAATAGTGTCCTGCGTTTATCATATACAACGCAAATGGCTCATCTTCCCAGAATTGTCCACCTAGCATTATCGTTGCAACAAATCCGATCCACGCCAAGAATCCGACTGCCGCTCCTCCCATCCATCCTGTTGCCGATGTCGATTTGACAAAGATTGCAAGGGCGTATGAGATAATAAATGCTGTCAGAAAAGCGCCGACCATAAGTAAGCCCATAGGCTTAGTATTTCTCTTTTTTGCATCGATGCCGCTGAGTGCCATCCACCGAGTTCCAAAGAGCGCGGATGAATACCATGCGAAGCCGATGATGAACGAAACTACTGCGGCGACAACGACTGCCACCAGGTTTACTGAAAAATCGAGTACCATGTCACCTTTTGTGGTTAACCATATACTTAATCCTTTCGTTCAATGGATGAATGTATTATGGACTCGACGAGAAGTGATGAAATAGATCATCCAAATTAGGCTGAAAACTAAAAGTGAAAGGCTGATCGCAAGGGCGTTTATCGACTCGGTACTTCTCATGGCGATAAAAGAGAACAAGACGAACGTTGTCGTCAGAGATGCAATAGTCCAGCTTCGCGTGCCTTTGCGTTTCTCGTAGAGAAGTTCCAATGATCGAGCGAGAAGAATGGCTTGCACCATGGAGATGATAAAGAGTCCGAAGGCGGTGAACCGAGCAGGGCCTGCAACGATTGCGTTATAGAGCGTGAGCACAAATCCTGCGAGGAAAAGGACAAGATAAACAGTATAAAGGTAATAGAGTATCAGACATCCTCCTAGTCCGTTTTTATCCATAGAGCGATTTCCTCAATCTCATCATAGCATAGATAAGGGTGTATATGACGGCAAAAACGAATAGTGCTACGCCCCACAATAACAGGGGTTGATAGACTGGCGATGGAATGGTTCCAGGCACGCATACAGCAACGCACCCGCCGCTACCAAATACATCTAGCCAATTTGCACACGGACTTGCGCACTGCGTCGTTCCTTGTGTAAACGTATAATAGAATAAATTAGAAAGAATAATCAAGCTCGTGGAGACAATGTAGAGGAGAAGAACATTCCATTTATTGGGCATCAATGCGTCTTTTATTCTCATTTGCACTTTTTTCTTGTCTGTTGTTTATAAAATAATGCAGAAGAGTAGTACGAGAAGAACGCGGTGGGCCGGATTTGAACCGACAATCCTTTCGGACAGGTTTTCAAGACCTGCGCAATACCAGGTTATGCGACCACCGCATATGTGAATGTAATGGGAATGGCGAGATTTGAACTCGCGACATCACGATTATGAGTCGTGCGCTATAGCCAGGCTAAACTACATTCCCGTACAGCCTGAAAACCGCCTTCCCTTTTTAAATATAACTACGATTTAGAAGAAATCATCCCTTAATAAGGGATAAAACTTTGTCTAGATTATCATTGTGATTCTTTCGCGTGATAATGCGCTCTTTCTTATTATAGCGTGGAATGATATGCAAATGCACGTGCGGTATTTCCTGGCCTGCGAATTCGCCGTCGTTGATCTCGAAATTGAACGCTTTGCAGTAAATCTTTTTTTGCAACAATTTTGCGATTTCCACTGCCGTCGGCATCAGATTTTCCAGAAATTTAGAAGGCAGCTCAGAAACTGACTCGCATTGATATTTTGGAATGAGAATGGTATGTCCTTTCGTATTGGGATTGACGTCCAACACCGCAATGAATAATTTGTCCTCGTACACGATTCGCGCAGGTATTTCTTTATTGATGATCTTTGTAAAAATACTATCTTCTACCATGTTGAGTTCCCCAGATGTTGAACTATACGTATGCAACTATATAAATCTTTGTCGAGGATGAAAAGGTATATTTATAAATAACTATTCGAAAAAATACCGTTAGGGGTTATGGAAAAACAAAAGAGGTCAATTAAAAGGGGTCTACCGCCAGGTTCTATCGTCCATATCGGGAGTGCGAAATCACACACGCCAACGGCTCATATCATCAATTATGATGCAAAAGGCGCTGTCGAGCTTCAAGGCGTTGCTGCGGCGCATCTTCACACTCCGCAAAAACGAAATACGTGGATTTCTCTTGACGGTATCCACGATCCGCATTTGCTTGAAATCGTTGGCGAAAAATTCGATATCCACCCGCTGGTTTTAGAGGATATCGCAAACTCGGAAACGCGACCGAAAATCGAAGAATACGACAAATATATCTTCACGGTTCTCAAACTTGTACAATACGACCACGATTTGCAAAAACTCAAAGCAGATCATATCTCACTCATCCTTGGAAAAAATTTCGTCATTTCCGTTTCTGAATATCCGACGTATGTTATCGACGAAGTCAGAAAACGTCTTCTCACAAAAAAGAGTCTGCTTTTGCATGAGAACGTGGATTTTCTCTTCTACACGCTTTTAGACGCGCTTATCGATATGCACTTTGAAGTCTTGGACCAATTTAGCGAACGCATCGAGGTTCTTGAAGATAATGTCATGAAAAATCCGCAAGTTGAAACGCTCAACGAGCTGCACATGGCAAAGCGAGAGATTATTTTCCTTCTCAAATCAGTATGGCCTCTTCGCGAACTAGTCAATCAATTAGAACGATCACAGTCGACGCTACTTTCTAAGAAAACGCAATTATTCATCCGTGATGCACAAGACCACACGACGCAGATTATCGACACAACAGAAACGTACCGAGATATTTTGTCGCATCTGCAGGAAGTATATGTTTCCAATGTAGGAAATAAACTCAACGAAGTCATGAAAGTGCTTACAGTCATTTCCACTATCTTTCTCCCACTCACATTCATCGCGGGTCTATATGGTATGAACTTTAAAATCATGCCAGAACTCGAATGGAAATATGGGTATTATCTGATTCTTGCATTCATGGCAGTGGTTGCGGCGTACATGGTCCATCATTTCAAAAAAATGAAATGGCTTTAACGGCTTACTTGGTCGTAATCTGTCAAGACTATCGTGTCCAACTGATCCAAATTCTGCACTAGATATAGTTTGCCATTACCGATCTGCGCGATGGAACGAGCGAACTCGCTGTTTTTCTCGTCGAGCTGAATGCCGATAACGGAGATTGTGATACCGTCGGCTGCAGCGGCTGATGCTTGTTCGAGTGCGACACGTTTTGGGTCGTCTCCCACAGTCGATTCTGCGTCAGTGAGCAAAATAAGATGACGCGTTTGCTTGCCTTGAGGGAACAGCTGACACGATGATTCGATTGTTTTTGCAATGTCAGTCTGTTTGGACGCAGTGATTGTCGTAATTGAACTAAGCAATTCAGTGAAATCCGTGGTCGGTTCGACTTTTGAAACGATGTGGTCCGAAAAGACGACGATGCCGACTTTGTCTTTATTGAGTGTCGCTTTATACGCAAGCGCAACGCCTGCTTTCTTAGCGACTTCAATCTTCTTGCCGCGCATCGATCCGCTGGCATCAAGTGCATACATGATACAGATGTCGCCTTTGGATTCTCGAGTAAATACGGCAAGGTCCTGAGGCAGCAACTTCTCGTGTCCGCGTCTGATGGCAGTCTTTACAGAGTGTTTTATTGCAAGATTTCTGAAACGATCGCCACGGACGTATTTTTTTATGTCGTTGCGAGCGCCGTAATGCGATGGTTTTGGGTGCGTGTGTTCGCCGAAAATTCCTTTTGCTATAAGATGGTCCATTTCGTTCATGTATAATGAAAGCGCTGCCATCTTCAAGCCATCGTCCAGAATTTCGCCTTTCTTTCCGAGAAATCCTTTATCCTGCAGTTCACGCGCTTTTGCGTTCATTCGGCTTTTGAGTTCTCGTTGGAATTCAGGAATCTTTACGTTGCGTTCAATATAATCAGGAGAATAACCGCTCGCTTCTCGAATGAGCGATTCGCCATAGATCTGCTTGGCGTTCTTGTAGTTTTTGCACAGATGCTCAAACGCGAGATCAGGTTGGAAAGAAGCGAGACCTTGATTGATCATATCGTTGAGGACTTTTCCGTCGTCGATCTGCTTTTGATCGTTTTCCATGACGGATTTCATCAACGCGTCATTGTCATTGAGAGAGTTCGCTAATTTGCCTTTCTCTTCTTCAATAGGCGACAAATCGCCTTTAGTCTTTACTGATCCATCGTCAGGTCAAATCACTATCAGGTCCTGCTGGCGAGGACGTTGGCTCGTCCGCAGACAATTGATGTGCTTTGACATAATTACTGAACTGCATCTTGATGAATTCTTCAGGTGATTGCAGATATTTCAAAGATGGTTTGAGTTCGATTCGGTGTGCGAGAACACTGACGATGACGTCGGATACGTCGTTTAATTCGACGTCGGACTTACCGCGGATAAGTGCCATTGCACTTGCACGTTCGTAAATTCCCATTGTAGCACGGACACTTGGCAACTTGGAGAGTTTAGTCTTGTCTCGAAGCGATCGCACGAAGCCAACTACGTGAGAGAGCAACTCAGCAGGGAAATTTACTGAAATTTTCTCAGAGTGAGAAGTGACGATACGAGTTTCAATCGCCGCAGTCTCTGGATAATCCATAGAGATGATATCGAATCGGTCCAAAAATGCGTCGCTGAGCTTTTCAGTCGAGGAATCTTGTGGATTTAACGTTCCGATGAAAATGAAATTTGCTGGAAGGTCAACATCGTAACTGCCGATTGTCGCTGCGCCTTCTTCGAGCGCTTGCAAGAGTGCGTTTTGGAGCTTTTCAGTGCAACGGTTGACCTCGTCAAAAAATAAAATACCATTATTTGCCTTGAAGATTTTACCTGGTACAAATGCTTCTTTACTTAACGGACCGAATTGCAAGGCTTTGACTGGATCGATATCACCCAACAAGTCTTCTGCAGTGAGATCTGGCGATCCTTGGACACGGACAAATCGTTCTTCGTTTTTCTCTCCTTTTGGTAAGGGCGGGAGCATCTTTGCGATATTTTTGACAAGAGTTGTCTTTCCGATTCCTGGTGGACCCATAATGAGCATGTGTCGGTTCGTCAAGAGTGCGCTTTTGATCTGTTCTTTTGCTCGTTCTTGTCCGAGAATGTCAGTGAATAATTCTTTCCCCTGTGTGAAGAGTGTCCGAAAGTGTTGTGTAAAAGCCATACCAGAGGCGGATATTTGTCCCATTTAAAAAGCTATGGACGTGAGGTTTATATAGAATTGATGTAATCCTGTGTGTATGCCTAGCATGGATTTTGTGGTTCGCAAAGTCAGCAAACAGATTTCTGAAGGTAAATTCAACCGTGCTCTCTATTTCACACGCAATCATATCCATCCTGATTCATTTGCGACGCTGCATTCGCTTTGTACACATGCCATGAGATCTCACGCAGCGTCAGCGACATCAGGTGTTCTTGCGGTGGATTATAGTTTTGCAATCAGTATCGAGTCAACGCATGCACCATATATTTTGGATCACTGTGCGCGAGCACTTGATTCATCAGCTCCAAAGCAAGTCATCGAGCACATCAATTTATTGCGAAGTCTTTACAATATGTACACGTATAATTCAACGCAGGTGCAAAACAGCGTTGCGGTTATCGAAGAGCTCAAGCAGTCGGAACCAACAATCATCGCCGACTTTATTGGCGACGTTTACAGACAAAGTAGAAAGCTAGAGCGACTTGCGCATTCATCACAGATGCAATTCGATTTATGTCGGTATTTGACTGACTATCGCAAGATCTTAGGACGGGCTCTCATAGACGATTCATCGTACCCTGACCTTGTCTTGGCAGATTATATGGGCTTTGTGCAGCTTTCGCAGACACAGCGTGATCGTATTTTTGCAGAACAGCGGTATCTACAGGGTGTGCGAATAGATCCAATCAATACTCAGAAAAATGTTCGCATTGCACAATTACAAGACGAGATGAAGCGACTTATCGCATTGGAAGAATACGAGCAGTGTGCTCGACTACGAGATAAGATTGACTATTACATACACAACATCTAGATTTTCTTAATTGTCTTACACTTGGGATATTCTGAACAACCAAGGAATTGACCATACATACTCTTTCGCAAAAGCATTGTTCCTTTGCCACATTTTTCACACACTGCATTCTCGCCTTCGATTTTCTTTCCTTCGGGCGCAGTCTGCTTTGATGCGCACGCTGGATTGATACACACTTCTTGTGGCGGTTTTCCTTTGCGGATAACTAAGACTGTCGGATGTTGACATGTCGGGCACATTTTTTCTAAGTTAGGTTTGATTTTTGCGCCACGAGGCAGAGAGAATGTTGTCTTACATTCAGGATAGCGAGAACATGCGATGAATTGACCGAATTTACCTGGAAGCATTCGAAGATTTCCTTCTTTAC
>DATGWN010000027.1:0-7002 GCA_035299465.1 Acidobacteriota bacterium
CAAGAATAGAGATGTGCTCTGCCTTCAACATATCAAGCGCCTTGGAACGCTTGGCCTGAGTCAAACCGCCGTGGATTGCCTTAACTGGCATGTCCAAAGCCGCAAGATTTCGTGCGACAACATCCGCTTCATGTCGAGTAGAGCAGAAGACAAGAGATAATCCGTTCATGTTCTTGTTCAAGAAATGGACAAGCAATGAGAATTTCTCTCGTGGCATGATATCGTAGTATAACTGAGTCAACTTTGATCGGTCAACATGGATTTCTGCAGTGATTTGTGTAGGGTCTTTGAGATATCGTGAAGCAAGTCGTGTGACGTCGTCATTCATCGTTGCACTAAACAACAATGTCTGTCTGTCCGTTGGCATTTGACTCATGATTCGCTCGACATCGTCGATGAAACCCATGTCTGCCATGCGGTCGACTTCGTCTAGGACGACGAATCGGACTTGAGAAAGATCGATAGTTCCTCGTTCCATGTGGTCAAGCATTCGGCCTGGAGTTGCAACACAAATGTTTGCTCGCTCAAGTTGCTTAATCTGTGGTTCGATGCTTACACCGCCAAAGACACTCACGACTTTTACGCCCGATGAGTCGCCGAATTCTACAAAAGTGTCTGCTACTTGGTAACAGAGTTCTCGAGTTGGTGCAAGAATGATTGCCTGTAGGCCATCGCGAGTCACTTTTTCAAGGATTGGGAGTGCGAATGCACACGTCTTACCGGAGCCAGTCTTGGACTGACCGATGACGTCTTTACCGGAGAGAACTAATGGAATAGTTTCTGCCTGAATCTGAGTAGGTTCAGTAAATCCTGCTTTTTTTATCTGTGAATAGAGTTGTTCGTTGAATCCAAATTGTTCAAATGTCATGTTCTTACCTTATTGCCCAATGGGCACAGTTATTACTAGAGCGAACACTGCTTTGAGTCTATACTCAAAAAGTACACTATAGTGCACATCAGAAAAATGTCAATAACGCCAAATAATCACGTTTCGTGAGTCTCGACGTCGATCCCATCTAACGATGCGCCAACCGTCGCAGAGTATTTCTGCGCTGCAATCGATGATTGCTATAGCCAAGTATATTCCGGCCCTTTATAAAGCTATGCCAGATATATGTCCCAAATTTGCACTAAATACATACGTAACCTATGGTTCGATATAATCCCCATATAGTCAATAGTCAACATCCAATAGACACCAAAATGCCAAAAACACCTTAAAAAGTTAAGATTTAAAGAAAAATTAAGAAATTACAGCAGAATCGTTTACACTAAGAGCTACTGGTGCAAGCGTCTGATTATTTGCAACCGGAATCTCAATTGTCGGCGTGGATATTGCCGGCGTTGCACTCCAGTTTTTCTTCCAGACTAAGATTCTACCTGCAGTGAGGCTTCTTCCATCATAGATACGCTCAAACGTCTTCGTATATCCACCTTCCATGTAGAATAGTTGGACAAACATCGATTTTGCAAGTGGCTTACCCACAAGGATTGAGTGCGGAGCACCGTTGACAGTGTACATCATTACCTGATATGGTAATGACGCATTTTCGAATTTGAATGACTTGAATCCATCTGTAGCAGCAAAGTCAATTTCGTCCACTCGGATCTGAGCTGTGTTCAACAGTCTACCCGTTTGTCGTGCGACAGTTTGTATTTCAAAGTATGAACTGGATGGTCGAGACGTGTTGATGACACCACGAGTGAGAACAGTATCCATCGGTTCAGGTCTTTCATCACGGCCGACAACCAAGTTATACGGGCAGACGATTGTCTCATTCAATTGCTGGCAATCTGCATTCGTGATGATGCTTGGATAATCAGCGAACCATCTATTAATCAAATCCGTTCGCTTGATATTCTGAGTCTTCGCTTGGATGTCGATCTGTCTGATTTCATCGATCATCTTCTGCACTTCGATAGGATCTTCTTTCAACAATGCTGCGATTTCATTCGCCGACTTTGTTTCATAGGAGTCGTAGACAAACTTCTTGGAGAAATTCCATGTTCCCCAGTGTGCCCAGACGCCTGCTTTACCAACCATGTCGCCGCTAGTTACGAAAATGCTGTCAAGAGGTTTTTCGCAAGCAAGCTTTGTCATAATCGTGTCAATTTGTGCTGATGAATAATTATAGTATATATTATCGGCAAGCATTTCTCGCTTCTGCTCATTAGTCAATCCAAAGGAAGCATATAATTGCTTGACGACAAGAACGCCGCCAGTCGGATCCTTTGAATAATTGTTCATCGTTTCGAATGCAGTGTTTCCGCCGCAGACAAGCATACGCAATATGTCGCCAGATGTTCGCTCATCTGATTCAAGCAACAATTTTCCAACCCAGTGTGACGAAGGATGAGTCTGAGATGCACCGTCGAATGTGACACTTCTCTTCCAGATAGCGTGGAAGAAGTGACCGAAGTCCCACCATGATGTAACAATCGCATCTGGTGCTGAATTTGCATCTACAGCGACGCCAGCATCAAACCAAGCTTTGTCAAACAAAATTGACTGTTGATCGTCGATACTTGCAGAACCACGTGCAATAGGTACAAACATGAAAAGGAACAAAACCGACGCAAGGAAAAGACCCGGCGCATACTTCATAAGACCTTTGAGCTCAAGTTCGCCCAAAGCGAAATTATTGATGCCGCGCGCGATAGCATCAAGTGAGAACGCAAATGCAATTGCGAACGCAGGGCCTAAGAGCATGATAAATCGCACACCGCTAAAGCTCATGTAAATCGTACCTGCCATCCAAACGGAAAGCAATATACATAATGCGACTTTGACCGAAGTCTTGCCATTGATTGCACCAAGCAATATCGACACACCGACTGGCAAGAAAAGCAATATCAGGAACAATAACTTATGGTTAGACGTCAAAGTAACGAACGCGCCGCCGAAAGCAATCGAGATAAACCAAACCGATGCAATCAGATAAAGCATTGGTCTGACCCATTTCATGAAATCATATCTATCAGTACCAGATGTTCCCAATGAGACGAGACCAATCATCGCAAGTACGAAGATGAATGAGCCGCCGATTGAACTGACAATATCAGTAAAGCCAGCAGGATTGAGTTCTGCGACCGATGAAAGAACGTTTGGCCAAATGTTTGCCGCGTTAAACGATGCGATATCTGCAATCGAACCAAAGATACCATTGATCGTGTGCGTAAAGATATTGACTGATGAATTATAGAGCAGCTTTGTGAAGATGTACGAGCTGATCCAAAATGAGACTAACGTAATGAGCTGTTGTTTGACATGAACTAAGATGATACTCGTGTGCTCATGTCTCTTTGTAATATAATGTTCCCATAGCCACACACCTAACAAATATACTAGATATCCGATGGAGGCCATAGTAACGAACAGGAAGATAAACCAAGCTGGACCCCATGCCCACATGAAGAGACCCTGGAAGAAACCTGCAAGTACTGCCAAAATAACTGCAACCCACCATCGCTTAGCACTGACTGCCCAAACGAATGCTGCGGCTACAAAGAGCGGAAGCACTACGTTATATGGATCATTATCGACAGATCCTGCAACCGTTCGTGAAACAAAGATTGCTCCACTGACGCAAACTAGACTTGCGAAGAAGGCGATGATATCGCTTGAGAATCTTCTAACTATAAAGTAAGTCGGAATGACTGCCAGGATTGCAACCAGAACTGGAAGGAAGAATGTCACGCGGAATT
This sequence comes from Acidobacteriota bacterium, assembly GCA_035299465.1. Lineage (GTDB taxonomy): Archaea > Nanobdellota > Nanobdellia > Woesearchaeales > DATGWN01 > DATGWN01. The sequence continues at coordinate 3,706 of DATGWN010000027.1, forward strand.
TTTCGCTGACAGGTGAGTTTTCTGTAACATGATTTAATTCGTAAATTTTCGCCATTAACCAGACGTGCAACTCAGGATGTGCAAGACCTGGAATACCGATTGGCGCAAGCATTCTTGTCAACCATGGCTTTTGTGTACCATCAGTATCAGTGATGAATGTATTGCCTGTCGTGCCTGTTGTAACGACGTTATCTGCAAGAGCCAAGTAGTAATATGGGTCAATTGAACCATAGTACGTCTGACCATCTGGAGTTTGGAAGTTTGCCTTTAACATCGCAGTCTGTGAATCAATATAATTTTCGACATTGATTGACTGACCGCCTTGCTCCAAAATTCCAGTTTTTCTGACTTTTGCAAGTTCAGCTTCGACAGTCTTTTGCTTATACGCAGGCGTTGCGAATGGGAATTGCTGATCGACTTGTTGTGAAATGCCTTGTGCGATTTGTGAATAGACGTTTTCTGAAATTCTATCTCTAAGACCAGAGAGATCGCTTTGACCATTTCGGATTTCTGCGCCCCACCACATCGCTGCAGTGATTAAGAGTAAAGGCAACAATATGAAAGAGATTCGCTGCCATAATGGCGCGCTTGTCCACGAGAATTCCTCGGACTTCGATGAATGTGAGTGTTCCCCCTTACCCATGAAACTAGATGACTGCCAACCTCTTTATAAAACTTTTGAGAATGAAGTAGTGAAAAATATTCTAACAATCCGACGCAGACAAAACACTATCATCAAGGGACAACAAAAGAAACGCTTTTAAGCAATTACAAATTCCCCGTCTTATGACTCAGATAAAGCGAGAAGTAACGGCGAGATTGAAATCCGTTGAAAACTACGTGGGTCTTCCCTATTTTCACAACCCCGCCGTACAAAACACAGTATTTTGGGTACATCCGTTTTTCTCACGCTTTATGCACAAAGGCGACACGACATTCACGACAGAATCTGTATATGACCGAGCACTGCCTGAGATTCTTACCAGATACGACGAGACAAAAGACATGCCTGAATTGTTCGACGACAATTTGGAAAAGAAACTGCAAAAATTGCAAAGATTTGACTTGTTGAAAAAAACGCTCACGCTCAAACGAAACCAAGAATGTATCGGTTGGCGATTATGGAATGTACTCGCCGAAGAGCGACTGTATCAAACGCTGTCCGCCACTCCCAATATGAATATAGTGTATCTGATCGGCTTAAACAGAGCAGAGCTTGAAAATATCCACGACGGCAAATGTGATGCCATTGAACCTGACCATCCTCTACAACGATTTATGCAAGGTAGAAAAAATACACAACCCGTGGCAAAAGAATACTTCGCACTCACATTCAATCATCACGGCACAATGAGCGCGTATAGTGGCGGCATCGGAATATACTCAAGTAGCGCATTTGAACAAACACTTGCGGGAATCACACGAAACAGTGCGATCCGATTAAATAACCAAACAAATCATCTCGTCGGAACATTTGGCGAGATGTGCGTCACGCACGCATTTTTTGAATTGCAATTCGATATCGCAAATCTAAACGTCGCGTTGGATGATTGTGTCAGAGAAGACTGCAGCAACAAAAAAGTAGCATTTTCTAATCGCATGAGAGACTTTTATACGCGACCACATACACTGCAAGAAGCGATTGAAAAAGTTGGCACAGAAATAAATCAATGGGCACCGTTTCGCACAAAGATAAAACCATTCTTAAGAGATAAATGCGTGAGCCGCGCAAGACTCATCAATCGATCATACGCAAAAAAGTCAACAGTCCACGTGTATGATTATTCCTTGACCAACCCTAATCCAAACGCAAAAGCGTTGACTGTGACTCTTTAGATTTTTTTGACCATATACGGTCCTTCACGAACGTAGCCGATCTTGCGATAATATTCACGAACACCAACACCGCTGATGACTACCATTTTATGACGAGAATGTGATGCAGCTATCTTTTCGGACTCCGCCATCAATTTTTTACCGATGCCCTTGTGTTGCACAGCAGATTCATCTTGTTGTCCGATAGCGACCGCTTGACCATACACGTGCAATTCACGAATAAGCGCAGAATCGGATGTAATCGCCGAATGTAAACACGTGGAGGGATATCGCATACGTACAAATCCCAATAGTACATCGGTTGTTTCATAGGAAATGAAGAATTCTCGTCCACCCGCAGCATCGTACTCACGTACCACAATGGACGGCTCTCCGACAATCTTATTCGAACGAGGCTCTCGCTCTCGGATATCTCGACTTACAATGCCACGCTTGTGCGCAAGTTCATCGACATATTGTCGCAGATTAGTCTTGTCTACACCAGCCGTTGTCGCATATGTGGGAATGTCCCGTTGCACACGCATAATGCGACACCACTCAGGCACACTGCGTAATCCTTCAACAATAATATCTGCGGACTCCATCGTCGACAATGGAACGAAAATACCAGCTTTCCACGTTTTTTCGAGGGGTGTTCCAGGCATAACCATGCACGGATAGACTTTAATCATATCTGGTTTAAATGCCGGATCTGCAAACATAGCTTGGATTGAAGCAATATCTCGATCTCGATCAATTCGCACGCCGCTTGGCGTCGGCAAACCAGGCATGATGTGAAAATTGAGTTTGAAAGCTAAATCACGTAATTCTTGAATACTCCTTTTAGTGTCGGCAAGTGTATGTCCGCGATTGGTTGCCGCCAAGATATCGTCATACACAGTTTGGACACCAAGCTCCACGCGAGTAGCCCCAAGTCGCAAAAATTCAAGAGCATGCGTAGCAAAGCCCCAATCCGGTTTTGTTTCGATTGTCAGCCCGATACAGCGGATGACTGCTTTCTCGTTCTGAACTTGTTCTTCTTCCAGAGTTTTCTTGTTCTTTTCTTTAAGCGCAAGAATTCGTTGTTTGACTCTGTCACTGCGCTCCTTGTCTCCCACTGGGCATGGCAGTTCAAAGAATTCTTTGAAGTGTTCTAACTTCAATTCACCACGTTCATCAAAAAATTCTGTGGAAAAATCATTGTATGCTTTGAAAGAATAATAACAGTACATTTCTTGATATTCTTTCGGAAACGAAGGGAATGTACCGCCCATGATAATCTGGTCACACTTATCAGGATGTTGTCCTAAAATGATATATTGTTCAAGCCGATTAAAGATGATACGATACGGGTCAAACTCGTTTCGGATACCTCGCATCGTTGAAGGTTCGTTCCCCGTGTAGCTCATAGGGACATCGCCGTATGGCGAACCTAGACCGCCAGGACAAAATGTACACGCGCCATGCGGGCAAAGGCTTGGC
>DATGWN010000028.1:0-20210 GCA_035299465.1 Acidobacteriota bacterium
TTACTGGTTCGACTGGTAAGTTGTACAAGCTATCTGCATACGTCACAAGTCCTCGAGGTATTTTGCCAGAGACTCCTTTGAAATTCAAAATATATCTTTACGGCACAAATGGTTCTAACGAAAGTCTTGGTCAACCAATCAAGGTTTCATTATTGACGGATTGGTACACTGTAGAAGTCGGTGATTCGTTTAAGATTCCAAAAGAACGACAAGCGCAAGTCTCAGAGAATTCGTATGACAAGATTTGCATAGAGTTCGAAGTTCCACCGCCGTTCTTCAATGGTAAGAATATGGTTTGTAATAAGATTACTTGTAACTCGAACGTTACTTCTAGCGAATACACGGAAGTTCCTGTCATTCCATATGGTTATAATATACCGCCTGCTCGCAGCGGCAGTGAAAGTACTGGAAACGCGTCCGCAGTTCCAGTCGGTTGGGGTTCAATCTAATGCCATACTGGAAACAAGAATTAGTCGCTGTGCGTAGCGCCGTCAATGTGCGAATGTTTTTGAGCGCGCTCTTACTGTTTATACTGTTCGTGCTATTAGTCGCTACTCCGTCGACACAGGGATTATTGTATCATTGGACGTTTTCTGCATTGCGAGAACACCCGTCGTATTCGGCGTTGAATGCTATGGTAGAGCCGACGCCCGAACAATATGATGCACAGCTTGCTAGTTATAATCAGTATCTGACATTGGCGATTATCGCAGGTATTGGTTTGATTTTGGCATACATTTTCTTGCCAGTTATTGCAATGACAATGATTTCCAATAAGTTCGTACATAATAATTGGAATGTAGTCGGATTTTGGAAACAATTTTTATTATTTTTGTCGTTCTTGTTTGTGTTCATTCCGTTAGGCGCAATTCTGTACGTGATATTCCAATTCGTGGATTTGCTCTTATTCAGCTCGCTATCGTATGACACTCGATTGTATATTGTATCGGGATTGTTCTTGTTCTTTGTAACGCTGCTTGGTTCGAAGTATCTCATTTTATCGCTTCTTATTTCAAAGAAACAATCGTTTGCGAAAGGAATGGCGACATACTTTGCGCATATTTGGGTACTTTTGAAAAAATGCGTCGTTCCAGTTGTCGTGGCATTACTCATTTTCTTTTTGATCGCGCTTGTATCGACGCCGCTTCTAAAGGTAAGTTTCACGGCGCTTGCGTATGTAGGAATACTTGGCCTTGTGTTGCCTGTCGCATACTTATGGAGTATGCTTGCGCAGATTGTCGGCGATTTTAAGGATTCTAAGTAAGATTTTTAGTTATGGTTCGCGGGTATGTAAGTGCGTCAGTTTGGTGCAGAATTCGCTTCAGTTTGCTTAGATAAATTAATAGAGAATAAGAGAAAAAATTTATTTGCGTGCGTCAGCGATCAAATCAGCAATTTTTTGCAAGTTTTCTGCTTTGACTGTGATGCCGTAGCCAGTAACGATGACTTTGACGTCTTCAGCGTTGATCGGCGCAAGGTCAATAATCTTGTTGATGTATTCCTCTTTCATTCGAGGGATATCAAGCTTCTTGATTTCTTCGCGGAGTTCTTCTGCTGCTTTGTCAGAGAATGGTGTAAACAATCCAACGTATTCTTCGCATCGTGTTGAACGGACTGAAAGTTGTTCGTCTCGTTTCTTGACTGCTTTAAGCGCCTTTTTCACATCGTAGAGTGAAAGTGCTGCTTCAGAGATGATTGTTGGGTTTGTCATGTTTACTGCTTCTTGACGTGCGCTGGATGCACGAGAATAGTCTTCTTTGTATCAAAGTTGTCGACTTCGACAAGATAACAGTCGCCTTGTTTTCCCAAGACTGTGCCAATCTTACCGTGGAATCGTCTGAAGTACATACCTTGTTGGTACGTTGGTTGTGATTTTAAGACTACTTTCTCGCCGACGTTGAGTCCCTGAAGGAATCGTCGAATAGAGAGCTTACCTCTTTTGTTCAGAGGATTTGAGAACATGTGGCTTGTCTTTCGTCTTGATCCACCCATTCGCATTGCCATGTTGATTCACCTAGTTTCCTATAAGTATTATACCTATATAATTGATAGAATGAGGGAATCCAGACCCTTTAAAAAGGTTTTGGATAGTATGGGTAGTTTGTTAGTACTCGCGAGGGTACTCAATTTTTATATGCAACGAAAGATTTAAATATCGCTCAGTCCGATACCGAATATAAAAGAAGAGCAATCTATAGGGAGAGAGCACAATGAAGAACTTTTTTTCACAGTTAAAGAAGAAATTGTCAGCGCCTTCAGATGATGAAATTCTCGACATCGAAGAAGAATATGTCGAACTTGATTCATCTCCACAGCGACATGATGACACAAAAGTAGTAGTTAGACCATTCGTTATTGAAGATTTTTCAGACGTGAAAGAAATTCTCGACAGTTTACGAAACGGATCAACAATCGCACTCGTAAATATCAAACCTCTCAAGGAAAAGGATATCATCGAACTCAAGCGAGCAATCAACAAGCTAAAGAAAACAACTGACGCGATTAAAGGCGACGTTGCAGGCTTTGGCGACGATTACATTGTCATCGTTCCAGAATTCGCTGAAATCTACAGATCACGACCAGGCGCGAAAGCTCCTTCAGGATCTGATTCTAGCGACGACTTCGAGTAAGTCGCTTTTTTACAAATTTTTATATATAGGTATCATAATTATATTCATATTACATTCAACAATGCATATACATATACATACGGGGGTAAGAACATGGAACAACAAAAAGAAGAATACGCAATCGTCCTTGATTTCTTGCCAAATGGCTATGCATTAGAGAAATCTTCTGGATTCAAGAAAACTCCAATTGTCCAAGCAATCGGTCGATCAAACTTCGTATTGCTCGAACTTGTGCCAAAGAAAGATGTCCACCTCAAAGCTGGAGATCAAGTATACATTGGCGCGGCAAAGCGAGACCATATCCATCACATCAATGGACGAATCGGATTGAACAAGCTGACTGCAACTGCACGCGGCGAACTAGAAATCATCATCAAGTCTCTTATCGGTGCATATCCTGAGCGTTTCATCGAGTTCTTCAACAAGGCTCAACCGCTTTCGATGAGAATGCACTCGCTTGAACTTCTTCCAGGTCTTGGAAAGAAGCACATGTGGGAAGTCATTGAAGAACGAAAAGCTAAGGAATTCACAAGCTTTGACGATATTCGAAATCGCATTAAGTTAATGCCAAACCCAGAGACACTTATCCTTCGACGTATTATGAAAGAACTTGACGGCGAAGAAAAGTATAATTTGTTCGTCAAAGAATAAATCTTCATTTTATTATTTTGTACATTGTCTGCATACGTTATAGTATTGGGGGATTTTATGCGGATAGATACTGAGCCAAAATTAGATTATGATGATGTTCTGATTAGACCAAAGCGAAGCACACTGGAGAGTCGGGCGGACGTGGAACTGACTCGAACGTTTGAATTCTACCACAGCAAGAAGACATGGACGGGAATACCGGTCATGGTGTCGAATATGGATTCGGTCGGCACTTTTGAGATGGCGCGAGCGCTGTCGACGCAGAAAATCGTCACTTGTCTTCATAAATTCTATTCAGTGTCTGATTATAAGCAATTCTTTTCGACATTTCATGCGCCGGATTATGTTGCGTATTCGTTAGGAATCCGTCCAGAGGATTTTACAAAGTTACAGGAAATGAAGGCGGCTGGCTTATTGTCACAGTTCTCGTTTATCGTATTGGATGTTCCAAATGCGTATCTAGAATCCTTCGTCGTGAAGTTGCGAGAACTTCGCGCACTATGTCCTGAGCACATAATAGTTGCGGGTAATTGCGTGACGAATGAAATGGCCGAAGAATTAGTGCTTAACGGCGCTGATATCGTTAAAGTGGGAATCGGCAGCGGGTCTGCCTGCCTGACGCGCAGAAAAACAGGCGTCGGATATCCGCAGTTGAGCGCAACGATTGAATGTTCCGACGCGGCGCACGGTATCAGTCGAGCAGGATTTGGCTGCGGTCTTGTGGTCTCTGACGGCGGGATTGTCTATCCAGCGGATGTCGCGAAATCGATTTGCGGCGGTGCGGACTTCGTTATGATTGGTTCTCTCTTTGCAGGTCATGATGAAACGGCAGGCACGCTGATTGAGCGTGATGGCAAACAGTACAAACAGTTTCGCGGTATGAGCTCTACTGCGGCAATGAAGGATAATTACGGCAAGAAGGCGGTGTATCGTGCGTCAGAAGGTCGAGAATTGCTTATTCCGTATCGAGGCAGCGTTCTTGATTTCGTCGAGGATTTGCTAGGTTCGCTTCGCAGTACGGGCACGTACATTGGTGCTCGAAAGCTGAAGGAGTTTTCCAAACGCGCAACGTTCATCAAAGTGAGCCGGCAATTGAACACGTCTTTAGAGCGATTTGAGAAATAGGCATATGCTCATATGCTTGAAATCTTTTTATTTACAATGTTCCATAATCAAGTTTTTTAGGAGGGAACTATGACGGCAACCATTTACAAGATTGCGTGTGATCCGATATGCGGATTTGCTGTGCAGAGCCATGAACAAGATGAGCTATTGGAAATTGCATTGGCACATGCGAAGAAATATCACTCGGACATAGAAGTCACTGAAGCTGACTTGAAGGAAATGATAACTCAGTTATGATTTACGCAAGGTGATGTGGCGGAACGTCGTAGTAAGTGCCGTACATTGTGATGGCAACAATTATAAATGCTCGACGCGCAGATTCGGATATGAATGTCGACTTTCGTCCACTGCTGTCACAGATGACTAAGGCGCGAGCAGTCCACTCTTTATTCTTAGAAAAAGTCACTGGTGCAAACGGCGGTATTCTGAGTCTGATAGAGAAAAACGCAAAATATCTGGCCATGCCGGGCCATTCTTCGCACGCGCCTTTTGTCGCTCGTTTGCAGCAATTGGACCTTCGCAGTTCCTATCGAAAATTGATTGATGAGCAGAATTCGACAGGTCTGCTTGTTTCTCAGAAAATACAGGAAATACATTCAGAAATTACGCGGTTGACCAAGTTGTATAATGCACTTCAGTCGACGGCAAATGAAGTGGTAAGAGATAATCATCGTGCGTTGGGGGCTATCGATGCCGCGCTCGCACAATACGAGGCAGCGGTTGCAGCGTTTGGAAATAATCCTGCGCATAATCTTGATGTCATCAAAGAACAGGCTACATTTATTTCAAAAATCGTTACGGAGTCTTCTGCTTCATGGAAGCGTGTTGACCCGCTATTGAATACGTTCAACAAGTAAAGTCTATAAATAGCTGTTTTTTTCTCCCGTTTGATGTTACCAGAACCATACATGGCATTGCAGCGCACCATTCGAGAAGCGAACAGAAATTATGCGCGTTCGCTGACGTGGTGTCGCGATCCGCAGAACAATTCGCAAAGACTGCGCAGTCATTTCAAGCCGCGAATATCCATATTAGTTCGTCCGCCTATTGTAAAGACTGGATTGGAGCGCCGATTGAACGCGGGAAGCGGCGAAATCATCTTCCATGTTCCTGGCACCTTTTCTGATTCTCGGTTTGTGGTTGATTCGGTTACAGGTAGCAAGTGCAGAATCGTTGTGGGAGATAAGTCGCCGTACGGTCTTATAGAGTTGATTGATGATAAATTATCCTTATATGAACCACAGATTGCGTCAGATTTTCTATCCCAGCAATATGATGGGGTTGTCGTAGCGTTTTACTCAGTGGTTCGAGAATCCATAATCTGTCAGCGAGCGTATTATTCGTAATACTATGCAGCTATCTTATATTGTTGGCCGAGTGCTTGCATGTCGGCGACGTGGTGCTGTGCTCGTCGTGCAGTCTGTTCGTACCATTTAGAATTCTTGAGCTCTTTGGCTGCTGTCTCAAAATCCATTTGATTGAGCGCGGCGATGGCGTTTTTGAATTTGAGGAATTTATTGATGCCCAGGTTATAGATCATATCGACTACGATATACTTTGCTTCTTTTGGCAGTTTGGCAAAATTGGCAACGGCTTTTGGCGCGTAGGTGAGCGCGAGTTGGACTTCAGGGAGCATTAATTGTTGTGCCGTCGTTTGCGATATTCTGATTTTCTTGGTGATTAGGCCTTCGTAATTTATGCCAAAACGTGTGATAAATGCCTTTGCGTCTTTTCGGACTCGCGTGTCAATACATGTGCCGTAGCCTACAGTCAAATAGCCAAGCGAGTCGGTGTATACATGGCTTCTAAATCCTTCCCAGTATTTGATGAAATCGATACATTCATCGATGTTAAGATCGTTTTTTGGCACAACGGCTGCTTTTGGTGGTTGCGCTTTTGGAATTTGGAATGTGATAGGCGCTGCGGTTTGTACAATTGGTGCTCGCTGTGGCGGTGCACGCAGTTCAATTCGTGGCGCGCTTGCCGGCAGCAGCGTCTGGACAAACATTGTTGTCGCAAGAAGCATCATCGCGACGGCTTTTGCAAAGCCTCTGAAGCGCGAGATAGCTTGAATATTCGCATTTCTCCACGGAATGACGCTGCGCTTTACTTGCGGCAGCGCTTTTGCTTTTTTTTCAAAGTGACTTTCAATTTGATAGGAAATTTGCAACTGTGAGAAATATGCATCTTTGAATTTTTTTTGAGAACCGTTATTTGTAATGCCCTTGGCAATGTCTTCTAACGCATGCATTTGGTCAAAGACATACAACTGAATTGCTGCGCAGTTTTTTTCTAATGCTGGAAACTCGTCGGTAATTGTTTTAAGAGCTGCATATTTTTCTGAATCGTTTGATTGAAGCGCTTCTAATAGTCCGAAATATTTTGATTGGAAGATGTATAACATCTGTGTGATATTATTATAGAACGGTAACTCTTCTTCTCTGATGAAGGTTGCAAGCGCCAATGCTTGCGATGGTGTTTTGAAATCGATGAGTTGTTTTTTTCGTGTTTCGATTGAGAATGCTTGATCTCGAATATTCTCAAGATTGTTTTTGAGATACTCTGCCGTGTTGAGAATTGTCTGAGTAAGTAACATATCTGGACAATTCTGACTTTCGGGTGTATATATAGTTGGCGGTAGCTACTTCTTTCCTTTGAGAATGCCGGCGAGTTCGTCGCATAATCGGTCGGGGTCAATTTTGCTTCCGCGAAGTCGAGGTGATCCGCCGTACGCGTTTCCACCGCCCCAACGGTCTTTGTCGTCGGCATTTATGTGCTCAAGGCAATTAAGTTGATCGAAAATGAATTCCATGTCTTCTGGTCCGAATGGAGATAATTTTGCAAGCGAGTAGCGATGAGTTCCTTTTGGATCTTCGCCACGATAGCTTACCATGAACGTCGTACCCTGTTCATACAGGCGTGTTCTTGCATAAGGTCCGATTTCGTGCACCATCTTGAACAATCGTCCGTAGTCGTGCATTACATCAAAGCGATCATCAGGAACGATTCGTCCACTTCGTCCCATTAGATATGAATCGATGCGTGACCCGATTGCGTCCATGACTGTAATCATTTGCTTGTCCTTCATGTGGTGCAAATTGTGTATGGATGCGGTGTATGGCTCGAAAATCCACGCGATGTTTGCCATTAGTTCGCTTTCTAGCCCGAGTGGGAAAATACCGCCTGTGACGTCGAGAATGTCTTCTGCGAAAATAAGTTTGTTCAGTAGTGGCTCTCCTTTTTTGACGCGTTCGTGATTATACATCATCCAACGGGACAGTGAGCTATCTTGGTCGGGATCGTTGAGATAAAGCGTTGCAGTGGGAATGCCGTTGACGCGAAAATGATCGAAGAGGCCGGTTTTGATGTAAATCTGCAGGATTCCGCACGTCGCATGCGTTGAGAATCGATCGACTTCTTCGTGGTGATTGAAGTTTGCGTGGTGTGTTCTTGCGTCGACACAGGTCTTGCCGTACACTATACCGTCCAAAGCTATTGAATACGGAGGCGCTATTCTTTTGAACTCCTTCCAGTCCAAGACTTTCCTTGGTAGGACAACGTCGGTAATTCCTGGCTGTGTCATTATAAAATTGAGAACAAACCCTTACTTTTATGCTTTATCCCACGAGACAAGGGCCGAGTCTCGTGCCACTTTTGGATTTTTTTGGCGCCAGTTATGGCAAAAATATGCCTGTATTGATGCATATGACTTATTCGTTCCTATCCGAAAGTGACAATTTTTCTCGACGAGAATCACGAAAGATTTATATATTCTCAGTGAACAGATTTATAACTGTAGTACGAAATTGACGTCCAGTTTATAGGGGTTTCCACAGGATGACAACTTTGTATGAGGTGAATTAAAAAATGTACAAAAAGGCTGAGGCAGGAATCGGAACACTGATTCTTTTTATTGCCTTGATTCTCGTAGCGGCAGTCGCGGCAGGTGTCTTGATTCAAACATCAAGTAGCTTGCAATCTAAAGCGCTCGCAACCGGTAGCAAGGCCCAAACACAAGTTTCAACGCAAATTCAATTTAATTCTGTCTGGGGAGAAGACGGGTCAGATGGTAGCATCGAAGTTATCTACGCTGAACTCAAGCTTGCACCAGGTTCAGATCCAGTCAAACTCAATGACACTCTCATCGAGTTCGTTCTTAACGATGCGGCATCCAACCTCGCTAACAACGGTACTCATGGTCAATGTAGTGCAGCAACTGTAGGGGCTCTCACAGATCCTAGTAACTTAACTTTCGCAACAGAGTATGTAGTTCAAGGTAACTACTACAGAGCAGATTACTTCCAGAGCGGCGACGTTATTCTCATTTGCTTCGCATCACCTCGTGTAATGAACGAAGACGAAGAGTTCAGAATGATGATCATCCCAAAGACTGGTGGTCTATCACAAATCGAAGGTTCAACGCCTGACGTCATGGCTACGTACAAGATTGACTTGTTCCCATAGAGGTATGACAATGATGAACAATAAAAAAGCAGAAGCAGGGATTGGAACACTCATCCTCTTTATCGCATTGATCCTCGTAGCGGCAGTCGCAGCAGGTGTCTTGATTCAAACTTCATCCAGTTTGCAATCCAAAGCACTCGCGACAGGTAGCGAAGCTGAAGGACAAGTCTCCACGAAAGTGATGATTCTCTCAGCTTGGGCAGAAAACGCAACAGGCGACCAACTCGTCGACTATATCATCTTCAAGGCAAAACTGGCACCAGGTTCCGAACCAATAATCTTGGACTCAGCATATGTCAGTTTCGATACTGAAGACCAGCGACGAACGTACAGATTCAACGACACAGGAGATTGTACAATCCCAACTGTCGGTGACGATTTGAACCTCAACTACTCCGTATCATATGCAGTAGAACCAAGAGTCGGTTACACAACTCCAGGTTACTTGCTTAGCGGCGATGTTGTAGACATCTGTATCAGAGCACCGGTTGCAGTCGGCGAATCCCAAATCATTAACTTGGCCTTCGCACCTAAAGTCGGTACAGTCACATCATTCACGACAACTACACCGGACGTCATGACTGATACGAAAATCCAATTGTATCCATAAGGATACAGTTCTTTTTTTCTTTCTTCGTTTTAGAAATTCTCCAAATATAGTAACAAAACTGCAGATTTAATCGGATTCTCAATAGCGCACAATAATGTCTAGAATCATAAGAAATAATCGATCGAATCCAGTTTAGCTATCATACTAAATTGTATTCGATACTCTGGTTTGAAGAGTCGTGTGATGAAATTCGTAGGTGGATTAATGATAAAGTATCCGATGAGTTCGACTTGGTACGGACCGGCTCCTTTTGTTCGAAACGCAGTATCTGCCCAGACGACTTTTGATGGGACGTTCTTGAAATACTCGAAGACTATTTGTAGATCTACTTTTCTGAAAATGACTATTTCATTTCGCACGGAGTCAATTTGAAACTTGTTTGAAAGATGAAGTTCAGCTTCTTTTTGCTCGTCTTCGATTTTGAGAAAGAGGATGAAGTTGTCAGGAAATTGTGTGATGAAGTTACGGTAATCCGATTCCATGGGTGTTTTCGTGTCAGTGGTCCTTTTATTCCTTTGCATTAGATTGGCAAAGCCAGTGGGATTATTTTAGGAATCAAAAGTCGATTTTTGGCGGTTTTTAGAAGTTATATTTCATCGTCTATAAAAAACAGAACATTTATAAACAAAACACAACAGAATTTCAAGATAGGGGCAAACGTGCGAAAGCACACTTTTGTATGAGGGGTTAGGTTGGTATTTTCCAAGAATAAACGAGCGGAAGCCGGCATAGGGACACTTATTTTGTTTATCGCGTTTGTTATCGTCGCAGCGATTGCAGCCGCAGTTCTCATCCAGACTTCAAGCGCATTGCAATCAAAAGCACTCGCGACAGGTTCCAAAGCACAGGCAGAAGTCTCTAACGGTATCACAATCATTTCTATCATGGGCGAAAACGCTAGTCTCGTCGCATCTATCGATGTTTTCACGATCAAAGTCAAGCCAATGGCAGGTAGTGATGCTCTCAAATTGAACGGAACATATATCGATTTCACGTCGGGAGATGTTTCCGCGGCGTTTGAATTCAACGATACTGCAGATTGCAGTCCTGCGTCTCTTGGTGCATTAGGCACGACGTATGGTGTCAATCCTCGAGTAGGATATGCGGTTCCTGGAGTTCTTGCACCATCTGATGTCGTCGATTTATGCATCAACGTATCGACGAGAATCGGTGAAGCAGAACCAGTTCTTATTGCTGTCAGTCCTCGTTCAGGACAGTTTGTCCAAGCTGCATTCGAAACGCCAGATATTATGACGTCAAGCCGAATGCAATTGTTCCCGTAGATATCTTGGCACAAGACGCCTAGACACACGGCTTCTATGATTTTTTAAAGAGTTGTCACTTTCTTAACGCTATGGCAGACAATTTTGAGTTGGTAAGTCGTTTTGGCATGACGGGAGATCAGCCTGCAGCTGTAGCGAAACTGACGAAAGGATTTGAAGAAGGCAAAAAGCGCCAGACGCTCTTAGGTGTCACTGGTTCTGGGAAGACTTTTAGTATGGCCAATATCATTGCCAACATAAACAAACCTACGCTTATTCTGTCTCACAACAAGACGTTGACTGCTCAATTGTTCAACGAATTCAAAGAATTCTTCCCGAATAATGCCGTCGAATATTTCGTATCTTATTATGATTATTATCAGCCGGAATCGTACATTGCGGCAACTGACACTTACATCGAGAAAGATGCGCAGATCAACGAGAAGATCGAGCAGATGCGCTTGCGTGCATCTATGTCGCTTATGACGCGAAAAGACGTCATCATCGTCGCATCCGTTTCATGCATTTATGGCCTTGGTGACCCTGCAGAATTCAAGGCTTCCAGCGTGCAGCTTATCAGAGGATCAAAAATCAAACGCTCTGAATTACTTCATACGTTTGTGAAAATGCAGTACGAACGCAACGATATAGAATTGACGAGCGGTACCTTTCGAGTACGCGGTGACGTCATAGATATCATTCCAGGATATGATAAGAATATCATCCGAGTCGAACTTTTTGGCGATGAGATTGAGTCGATTACGGAAGTGCACCCGATCACAAATAAAAAACTCAATCAATTTCCGTTTTATCTATTGTTCCCGGCCCGACACTATATTGTGCCTCAAGCGAAAATCGACCGTGCAATGAAATCGATTATGGAAGAGCTTGACGTGCGAGTCAATGAGCTTGGGATGCTTGAAGCGCAGCGCCTGAAAACAAAGACAAAGTACGATATGGAAATGGTCAAGGAGCTTGGCTATTGTAACGGTATTGAGAACTATTCTCGACATTTTGATGGAAGAAAACCGGGTGAGCCGCCATTCACTCTCATTGATTTTTTTCCAGACGATTTCTTACTTATCGTCGATGAATCACACGTGTCAATACCGCAAATTCACGGTATGTGCAAAGGTGATCGCTCCCGAAAAGCAAGTCTTATTGATAACGGCTTTCGACTACCAAGTGCGTATGATAACAGACCGCTCACGTTCGAAGAATTCGACAAGAAACTCAACAATGTCCTGTATGTAAGTGCGACGCCGGCCGATTACGAGTTAAAAGTAAGCGCGCAAATGGCAGAGCAAGTCATCAGACCAACTGGACTCGTCGACCCTCAAATGGTAATCAAACCAAAAGATGGTCAAATGGACGATCTTTTCGAGCAGATACGGGTTACGACGGAAAAAGGGTTTCGCACATTGGTCACCACACTCACCAAGAAGATGGCTGAGAATTTGTGCGATTTCCTCTCCAAAAAAGGAATACGTGTTCGCTATCTGCACTCCGAGATCGAGACGCTGGAACGAAACGAGATCTTGCGTCAGCTTCGACTCAAGAAGTTCGACGTACTTGTCGGTATCAATCTCTTGCGTGAAGGTCTTGATATTCCCGAAGTCGCACTTGTCGCTATACTTGACGCAGACAAAGAAGGATTTTTGCGAGATGCTCGCAGTTTGATTCAGACCAGTGGCCGTGCGGCGCGTAATAGTGAAGGACGTGTTGTCCTTTATGCCGATCGAATGACTGACTCAATAAAAAAAGCAGTTGCAGAAATCAATCGCCGTCGAGAAGCGCAGCTTGCGTATAATGCGACTCACGGTATCACGCCAACAACAATTTTCAAGCCGATCAAAGAAGAAGAAATCACAAAAGTGCGCGATGTCAAACACATCCCTGCGTCAGATGTCCCCGCACTTATCCTGCAGCTCACAGATGATATGAACGCTGCTGCAGAAGCGCTCGATTTTGAGAAGGCGATTGAATTACGAGACCAAGTCCATAAACTTAAGGAACGACTTTCGCCAACTGACGAAGAAAAATTGGTTGATTGATTTTCTGAACCTGCGACGCTGCAATTCTTACAACACTTTGCTTTTTTTGAGCGCGAAAAACAAGAATGCAAACAATGCGATGCCGAACAACAAGCGGCTTGATGTAGAAAATTCCCATGCGCCTGTGCGTCTGACCCAAAGAATGATGCCCATGCCAGTAAAGAGGATTACGCCCCAAAACAGCCATTTTCCTAAGTCTACGCCATTGCCCATACCACTCAAGCCTGCACGAGCCTTTAATAACCTTGTGTAAAGCTTTAAAAACGAAGTCCATATCCCACCTTTCCACATGACAAACGTACTTGAAGAACTAGTAGGCGATTCACGCGCAACGCAAAAAGGCGCAGGCGAATTCCGAAGACAGCAAAAAATGCATAGCAAATACAGTGCACCTCTTGTTACTGGAAAGCACCCAGTCAATCACACGGGTCACTATCGCGGCAAGAACGCACCGAAGACATACGACTCCGAGCGACTTTGCACTCTCAAACCACTTACGACAACACAATCACTCGTCAGCGCAATAGAAAAGATTGCTGAAGGAAGACATACTCGGCAAAATTACGCAAGTACAGAAGGCATCAACGGAGAACGATTGGCTCTTGCTCAAAAGTTCACAGAAGTCGGTGTTGCATATGAACCAGCAGTAATCGCTCGCCTCCCATTGGCAGCTGTTATTGCGTATAAGCGAAAGCCACACACATTTTCTTCCCAATAATTTTTTTCATTTTCCTTTTTTAGTATACATTCCGTTGTTTGCATATATCCTGTGTGGCAAACAGCATCTATCCGCATCACTAGACACGGTCCAACCGTCGTCTAAACATTTATAAAAGAAGTTTTAGTCGTAAGACTGAGCAGTGACTGAGCAATACTATGGCAAAACAAATTCCGACAGCGTATGATTCCATTATTGTAAAGGGTGCAAGGGAGCACAATCTAAAGAACATAGATGTCACTATCCCAAAAAATCAATTAGTCGTCATCACTGGCCTATCCGGTTCAGGAAAATCGACACTCGCATTTGATACAATCTACGCTGAAGGTCAGCGTCGCTATGTCGAGTCGTTGAGTGCATACGCGCGACAATTTCTCGGTGTCATGAATAAACCTGATGTCGATTCGATTGAAGGATTGAGCCCGGCAATCTCGATAGAACAAAAGACGACGTCAAAGAATCCGCGTTCAACCGTCGGGACGGTCACGGAAATATATGATTATCTTCGTTTATTGTATGCACGCTGTGGAAAAGCACATTGTCCGATTTGTGAAAAACCAATCACGCCGCAAACAAGTGAACAAATAGCTCAGCAGATCCAAAAACATCCAGCTCAGACAAAGATAATGATTCTCGCTCCTGTCATTCGCGATATGAAGGGGACTCATGAACAAATATTCAAGCAGTACGCGCAGGAAGGTTTCTCTCGAGTAGAAGTGGATAATGCGGTATATGATATAAACGATCCGCCAAAACTTGATCGATACAAAAAACACGATATTAATATCGTTGTTGATCGTCTGATTGTCAAGAAAGACGACAAGGAGTTCGATAATCGACTCAACGACGCAGTCGAGACGGGACTTAAGCAAGGAAGCGATCTTCTCATAGTTAAATTATTGGAATCAAAAGAGGAACAAACAGAATTCTTGTTTAATAGAAAGGGCGGCTGTGTCGATCACCCACACGTTAAATTTGAAGAACTGCAACCGCGATTGTTTTCTTTCAATTCGCCGTTTGGTGCATGTCCTGATTGTCACGGACTAGGATTCAAACAAATATTCGATCCAAAGTTACTCGTCGATTATTCACAGTCTATTGCAGACGGGTGTGTGCATACGTACAAAGGTCCTATCGATAGTTGGCGACGCAAGCAATTGATGGCTGTAGCGAAGTTTTACGCGATAGATATGTTCACGCCGTTTGGAAAACTCTCGCCAGCGAATCAAAAGCTTTTATTGTATGGCGAACAGAAGAAATCCTCTGCGCCCGAAAATTCCTATTTCTCATCTCCATCAAAAGATTCGTTTGAAGGTATCATCCCGCTGCATGAGCGCTTGTATCGACAGACTGAGTCTGAGCACCGACGAGAGGATATGCTCCAATACATGGCAGAGCAACCGTGTGATACATGTATGGGAAAACGTCTGAAGCCAGAATCGTTGAGTGTTACTATCAATGATAAGTCGATAATCCAAGCAACGGATATGAACGTCGCAGACAGTCTGCGATTTTTCATGACGCTGAAATTGACGCCGACGCAGGAAAAAATCGCAAAGCAGGTCCTTAAGGAAATTGTCGAACGATTGTCGTTCTTGCGAAACGTCGGTTTAGGCTATCTGAACTTATCTCGAAGCGCAGGAACTTTATCTGGCGGAGAAGCGCAGAGAATCCGATTAGCGACGCAAATCGGTTCGAATCTTACTGGAGTTTTGTATGTGTTGGATGAGCCAAGCATCGGACTGCACCAGCGTGATAATCACAAACTCATCGAGACTCTCAAACGACTTCGAGACATCGGTAACACGCTGATTGTTGTCGAACACGATGAAGACACGATGTTGCAATCTGACCATCTCATAGACATGGGACCTGGTGCAGGTATCCATGGCGGAAATATCATTTACTCAGGCCCGCCAAAAGATATCGGTAAAGAATCCAAATCCTTGACTGGACAATATTTATCGGGCAAACGTACCATTGCTTCGCCGAAGACTCGAAGAAAAGCAACCGGCAAAGTCACAATTGTGGAAGCGTCAGAAAATAATCTGCAAAATGTCACAGTAGACATACCTCTGGGTATACTGTGCGTGATCACTGGCGTTTCGGGTTCGGGCAAATCGACGCTCATCAACGAGACGCTTTTCAAAGCATTACATAATCATTTCAACGGCGGTCATATGCCGGTCGGTAAGCACAAAAAAATCGAAGGGCTTGACAAGCTTGACAAAGTCATCGACATAGACCAGTCGCCAATAGGGCGAACGCCGCGAAGTAATCCGGCGACATACACTAAAGTGTTCACGGACATACGTGAATTGTTCTCGATGACAAAGGAAGCAAAAATCCGTGGTTACGAGCCGGGTCGTTTCTCATTCAATGTCTCAGGCGGTCGTTGCGAAGCGTGCCAAGGAGACGGTGTTATCAAGATTGAAATGAATTTCCTGCCTGATGTCTATGTACAATGTGAAGAATGCAAGGGCAAGCGATACAATCAAGAAACACTTCAGATAACGTATAAGGATAAGAACATTTCAGATGTTCTTGAAATGAGCGTCGAAGAAGCGCTGTCGTTCTTTGAAAACATACCGTCGATTCACACAAAGCTTGATACACTCAACGATGTTGGTCTGGGCTATATCAAATTAGGTCAGAGTGCAACGACATTATCTGGCGGTGAAGCGCAGCGAATTAAGTTAACCAGCGAGCTTGCAAAGCGCGGCACTGGAAAAACTATCTACATCCTTGATGAACCAACGACAGGACTGCATTTTGAAGACGTCCGCAAGCTTTTGGAAGTCTTGAACCGACTCGTAGATAAAGGCAACTCCGTTGTCGTTATCGAACACAATCTTGATGTCATCAAATGTGCGGATCATATCATCGATTTAGGGCCAGAAGGCGGCACAGGCGGCGGACAAATCATCGCTGAAGGTACGCCTGAGCAGATCATCAAGAACGAAAAAAGTCATACTGGCGAGTATCTAAAGAAGATTTTGAAGGCCTAAAACTTATAGGGCGGTTGTATTGGCTTTATTTGATGTTCTGGACGCACTGGAAGCCCATCAGTGATGTATTTAATCCATTCATTCTTGAGCGGTATGGTGTATGTGAGGAATTGATCTATGCGGTACGATGCGCGAAAGGCGGATTGTTCGTATACAAGGCCGATTTTATGCTGTGACTGCGAGTTTGAGAAATGGATATAGTCCATCAGGCGTCGAATTACAGCGGTGAACCTTTCTTCGGATTCAAATGTCGCACGTGCGGTCCCTAATGGTGCAAAGATTTTCTCAGAAACTACTTGTTCTCGGACTGTAATGTATAGTTCGCTTCCCTCGCGAAGTTGGACTATGATTTTGTCAAGACCCACTGCAGTTTTTGATTTAGGGATAATTCTCGAAGCTACAGATACTGTTGGTGGTGCGTCGACTGATACTGTCATAGATAGGTGCGAAAGGTATTGCTTTAAATGAGTATTGGCTTTTTAAGCAGCTGTGAGAACGTATATATAGCGTGTGAGAGAACCGTGGACATAGTATCTAAAGCGATGTTCGATTGTATAGCCACTTTCTTTGAGTAGTTTGTCAACAATTCTGGGAAAACAGAGAATGAATGTAGTGGAGAGCTTGCTTTTGTTTGCATGCGTGAGAAATTCTTTGTAGAGCGTTTGTGTGATGTTCTTCGTATTTTTTCCATACGGAAGGTCGGCAACGATAGCGTCTGCGGTGATATGTGTGGTTGTCGCACTTTCTTGATGTAATTCAAAGTTAGTGTTAGTGCTGTTTTCATGCGCGATGTTTATTTTTGCGGACTGCAACATTTTTTCGGAAATGTCTGAGCCGATCATATGCAGACCAAGATGAATTCCTTCTATGATAAAACCGCCAGTGCCGCAGAATGGGTCGTAAATTGTGCCTTGCTTCACTCCTGCCAAATTTATCATTGCGCGTGCAAACCTTGGCTTCATCGCGGAAGGATGCAGTTTGGGTCTTTGATGTGCGTTACGTTTGAGGAAATCTTCTTTGTTATGGAAAATTCGTTTAGCGATACATATATGAGATTTGTCTGAGACGATGGCAAATATGGCGGCGGGTTTTTTCATCTCGACTCTTGGCGTCTTCATAGACTGAAAGCAGGCGCGATAGATGGACTGCGTAGTCGTTTTGTTATATTTCTTTGATGAGTCAAGGAAAATGACTTTGTACGATTCGTCGTTGTATGTTTGTTTGAGAGTTGGAGTTTGCGATTTTGTAAACGTTGCGACGATTTGGAACACATCGTGTGTACATGCGAGGCGCTGGATATTGATCGTATCCGCTTGTGCGTAGATGAATACGAGTTCTTTTTTTCGACGTATGGATTCAAGCGGAACAGAAAGAACCTTGGAGAGCTCGACAACGGCAAGTGTTGGCATGTCCTGTGCAATCGTGCAAATGTATTGTGGTTCTTGCATCATCTGTGTGTCAACAATCGGCTTTATTAACATGACGACTGCATATCGCTCTATGGCAAAAGATCCTGTTGCGGTGCGAGGGCGGCCAGTGAAATCTGTGATCCGGCAAAATATTGTGCAATTGCTTGCGCGAATCAAGCCGATTACGGGTTATGAGTTGGCGAAGTTGTACTGCAAGTGCTTTGCGTCATGTACGCAGCGAAGCATCTACTATCATCTTCACAAAGGGGTTGAGCTTGAGGAAATATCTGTTGATCGCAAAGAGCGCGCTGCGGGAACGTTTTCGTGGGGTCCAACCAGCGACAGACTCTATTTTACTATTGGGAAAAAATCGCGAGTCGAACCTAAGCCAGAATTAGATGTCATCTTAGAAATCGCACTCAAAGAGAAGAAGAAAGTCGTCGTTCAATCTAAATCGTAATTATCTTGCAGAAAGTCGTACGTCTGATGAGAGAACGGTAGTGCGTCCGCTGTGTTTAGAAAGTGTTACTGCGCCGACTGCTATTCGTTCGCCTTCTTTGGTCAAGTAGTCACAGACTTCTTGCACTGCTGCTGAAGAAACCCGTTTTGCACCAGTGTCTTTCATCAAGCGAAGGACTGGAGCTTTTGGGATGACTGTCTTGTTTTTTGGCATGATTTAGAGATTATTACGAAGCTTTTCGATGGATTCAGCAACATCAAGACCTTTCTTGGTGAGTGTAAGCAACTTGAGTCTACCTTGTTTATTGAAGCTGACTAATTTTGCTTTTTCCATTTCTTGAAGAATCTTAACAACGTGAGAATAAGTGCAGTCTATCGTCTTTGCTACGGTTGATGCATATATGTCTTGTTTTGCATTTTTCAGGTTCACCAAGAGCATTGCCGGCTTCGCTCTGAAAAATACATTGAAAATCTTTTCATTAACCATTATCAAACCCCAAATGAAGTATTGTTTAGGGTACCTAGAATGTATTTAAATCTTTCTATTTATATATTTGAGTACCTATGTCGCAGTAACTACTTTAGAAAACATACTTTTTCTCGTCGAGAAATTCTGTCGCGCAAAATATTTTTTCTGTCACTCGCAGAGTTTTGACTGAAATGTCTTATATCTGGAATTTTTTTAATTGAATAATTTGCGCCGGTTTCAAATGCTTTGGGTCAATCAATATTCAGGGAGTTTATTCGAGAAATTTCGCAAGATTTATAACGCATCATTTGGAGAAATGACTTAATGATGCATATTTCGTATCATGAAAAAAAGGAGATAGAGTTTTCGACGTCGTTTGAGGACATTAGCAGTGTCCATACTTCGCCGCAAGGTGCATGGTACTTCTATTCACATCAAAGTCCGATTAATTTCTCTAAGTATCTTGGTTATCACGTTCCGCTTCGAACTAAAGACGGATGGGATTTTCTAAAAACAATCCACGCAATCACAGTTGGCGACGTACTCAAGCCAAAAATCCCGACGCGAGTACAGCGATCGCTGACGTCGACGACACAAGAATTCGTCGATGGCACAGTCACATCAACCGTACTCGCCGATGATGTTTTGTTGGTAAGCACTGCCGTCAAATCTCCAGTCCAGATATTTGCAGACGTACGTATGATTCATGATTTTTCGACGACAGGCCGTTTTTATTCGTGGATTGTCGATGACTCGCGCAAAACGATTGTGCTCGTCTATGATCGCAAAGTCGCTGACGACAAAGACAGTCAGACGCTGGTGAACGAAAAGACAAGCAGTCCGTACAAATACTTTGTCGGATTCAGATTTGAGTGTCCGTACGAATCACACATCGACTGGCTACGTGCAGATTATTTTCTCGATAAAAAAAGAAGCGCTGATCCAATAAACGGCTATGTCATCCACGCGCTGACGCTTTTTTCTGCAACTGATATTTTCATCACTGCTGCGGATTCATTGGAAGCAGTGCACCAGAAACTGGAACATGCATGCGAGAATAGACAGTTCTTGCAGAAATCGGCTATGCAATATGCCCAAAAAATCAGCGCTACAACTCTTGGACAAATAGGTTCAATGACATTAGGATTTTCTGCAGAACAAATGAACGCCCTAACTGTTGCGACGATGTATGCAAAAAAATCATTCATGGATTTGTGTGTCAAGCCAACTGACACCGTCGGTTTGTTTGCAGGTCTGCCATGGTTTGGACAGTTTTGGACGCGCGACGAAGCGATAGCGATCGGCGCGTTGATTGAGATGGAGCAGTATCCGCTCGCTGTGCAGATGCTCA